>NZ_JBHTSA010000005.1:0-117622 GCF_042795405.1 Streptomyces sp. NPDC056480
GGACCGGACCGGACCGGACCGGACCGGGCGGCCCCGGTCCCGAGCCAGGCCGAGCCAGGCCACACCAGGCAGGCCGTGCCAGGCCGAGCCGAGCCAGGCCGAGCCAGGCCACACCAGGCAGGCCGTGCCAGGCCGAGCCGAGCCAGGCCACACCAGGCAGGCCGGGCCAGACCAGGCCGAGCCCAGCCCAGCCCAGCCCAGCCCAGCCCAGCCAGACCAGGGTCTCCCCCGTCGGCGACGGTTCGGTGGGTGCCGCACCGTCTCGCCTCTAGCCTGCGGGGACGCCGTCCGGGGCACGCCCGGACGGCCTCCCCGAAGGAGTGATGTGATGGCGGACCGGACGCTGGTACGGCGGATCGCCGAGCGGTTCCGCGCGGTGAACGGCGACCATCGGATGACCGCGGCCGACGACGCGTACGTCACCGCGCAGTTCGTCCCCCTCGAGTCCCTCTGCGCCTCCCTCGGGCGGGACCCCGACACGGCCCGGCGGCTGATGCTCGGGCGGCTGCTTCCGCTGCCGGGCTATCTGCGCTCCGACGGCGCCGAGATGGTGCCGCGCGATCTGTTCCGCCTCACCGAGACGGCGGGCGGATCCGAGCGGCTGCGCGCCTGGTTCACCGCGCACTGGGAGGACCGGGCGCAGGGGGAGGCGGAATGGGAGGCGTATCTGAGCGGCCGGTACGTCTGTCTGCACGCGGTGACGCCGGCGCACATACGGCGCAAGGACGAGCTGACGGCGGAGATCACCGGGGCGCTGGCCACGGCGCGGGCCGGAACGGCGGACGGCACCCCCGAGTGGCGTAGAGCGCTCCACGCGCGCGTGGACGAGCTCGACGCGCTGGAGCCGGCGTTCACGGCGTACGACCGGCTGCGTTTCGGCGGCCCCACCTCACGGGACACCTGCGTGGACGCGCCGCGCGCCCTGTTTCCGCGCGTCGGCCCGGCGGCCTGAGAACCCGGGCCGCCGGGCCGTCGTCGGACCTCTCCGTCAGGCCCCCGTGTACGCCGCCAGGTGCTCGCCCGTGAGCGTCGACCGCGCCGCCACCAGGTCGGCGGGCGTGCCCTCGAAGACGACCTTGCCGCCGTCGTGACCGGCACCGGGACCGAGGTCGATGATCCAGTCGGCGTGGGCCATGACGGCCTGGTGGTGCTCGACGACGATGACCGACTTGCCGGAGTCCACGAGCCGGTCGAGCAGGCCGAGGAGCTGCTCGACATCGGCGAGGTGGAGACCGGTGGTCGGCTCGTCGAGGATGTAGACGCCGCCCTTCTCGCCCATGTTCGTGGCCAGCTTGAGCCGCTGGCGTTCGCCGCCGGACAGCGTGGTGAGCGGCTGGCCGAGGCTGAGGTAGCCGAGACCGACGTCCGCGAGGCGCGCGAGGACGCGCTGGGCGGCCGGGGTGCTCGCCCCGCCCGAGGCGAAGAACTCCACGGCCTCGGTCACGGACATCGCGAGCACCTGGCTGATGTCACGGCCGCCGAGGAGGTATTCGAGCACGGAGGCCTGGAACCGCTTGCCCTCGCAGTCCTCGCAGGTCGAGGTGACCCCGGCCATGATGCCGAGGTCGGTGTAGATGACGCCCGCGCCGTTGCAGGTGGGGCAGGCTCCCTCGGAGTTGGCGCTGAACAGCGCGGGCTTCACGCCGTTGGCCTTGGCGAAGGCCTTGCGGATCGGGTCGAGCAGTCCGGTGTACGTCGCCGGGTTGCTGCGGCGCGAACCCCGGATGGGGCTCTGGTCGATGGACACGACGTCGTCGCTCACGGGAATCGAGCCGTGCACGAGCGAGCTCTTGCCGGACCCGGCGACGCCGGTGACGACGGCCAGGACCCCGAGCGGGATGTCGACGTCGACATCGCGCAGGTTGTGGGTGGTCGCACCGCGGATCTCCAGACGGCCGGTGGGCTTCCGCACGGTGTCCTTGACGGAGGCGCGGTCGTCGAAGTGCCGGCCGGTGACGGTGCCGCCGGTCCGCAGCCCGTCCACGGTGCCCTCGAAGCAGACGGTGCCGCCCTCCGTACCGGCGCCGGGGCCGAGGTCGACGACGTGGTCGGCGATGGCGATGGTCTCCGGCTTGTGCTCCACGACGAGGACGGTGTTGCCCTTGTCCCGCAGTTGCAGGAGCAGTTCGTTCATCCGCTGGATGTCGTGCGGGTGCAGGCCGACGGTGGGCTCGTCGAAGACGTACGTGACGTCGGTGAGCGAGGAGCCGAGGTGGCGGATCATCTTCACGCGCTGCGCCTCGCCGCCGGACAGCGTGCCGGCGGGCCGGTCGAGGGAGAGATAGCCGAGGCCGATCTCCACGAAGGAGTCCAGGGTCAGCTGGAGCGCCGTGAGCAGCGGGGCGACCGAGGGCTCCTTCAGTCCGCGGACCCACTTGGCGAGGTCGCTGATCTGCAGGGCACAGGCGTCGGCGATGCTGATCCGCTTGATCTTCGAGGACCTGGCACCCTCGGCGAGTCGGGTGCCGTCGCACTCGGGGCAGGTGGTGAAGGTGACGGCCCGCTCGACGAAGGCCCGGATGTGGGGCTGCATGCCCTCCTTGTCCTTGGCCAGGAACGACTTCTGGATCCGCGGGACGATCCCTTCGTACGTCATGTTGATGCCCGCGATCTTCATGCGGGTGGGCTCGTGGTGGAGGAAGTCCTGGAGCTCCTTCTTCGTGTACTTGCGGATCGGCTTGGCCGGGTCGACCAGGCCGGATTCGGTGTAGAGGCGGTAGTTCCAGCCGCCGGGGGTGTAGCCGGGGATGGTCAGCGCGCCCTCGTCGAGCGACTTGGAGTCGTCGTAGAGCTGGGTGAGGTCGATGTCGGAGACCGTGCCCCGGCCCTCGCAGCGGGGGCACATGCCGCCGGTGCGGTTGAAGGTCGCCTTGACGGTCTTCTTGTCGCCGCGCTCGACGGTGATGGCGCCGCGCGCCGTGACCGAGGGGACGTTGAAGGCGTACGCGCTGGGCGGGCCGATGTGCGGCTTGCCGAGCCGGCTGAAGAGGATGCGGAGCATCGCGTTGGCGTCGGTGGCGGTACCGACGGTGGAGCGCGGATCGGCACCCATCCGCTGCTGGTCGACGATGATCGCGGTCGTCAGTCCGTCGAGCACGTCGACCTCGGGCCGCGCCAGGGTCGGCATGAAGCCCTGGACGAAGGCGCTGTACGTCTCGTTGATCAGCCGCTGGGACTCGGCGGCGATCGTGTCGAAGACGAGCGAGCTCTTGCCCGAGCCGGAGACGCCCGTGAACACCGTGAGCCGGCGCTTCGGGATCTCGATGCTGACGTCCTTGAGGTTGTTCTCCCGCGCGCCGTGCACACGGATCAGGTCGTGCCGGTCGGCCGGATGCGGCTGCTTGTCCGCCCTGGGGGCCTTGCTCATCGTCTCTCCAGCTGTCGCGCGGGGCAGAGGAACGGACCGGCGCGGTGCGTCGTGAGCGACGGCGGCCGCATCGCGAGGTCCATGGGAGCCACGCTAGCGGCGGCCGGATGCGGACGCTTCTCACATCCTGATCGGTCTCCGATCAGGCTCCCGGGAGGCCCTCGAGGGTCGGCTGCGGCGCCGGGCGGGTTCCGGCCACGTAGTGCTCGGCTGCCTGGGCGGCCTCGCGGGCGGTCCGCTCCCCCATCAGCACGCACAGCGTGTACGCCGTGTCCTCGAAGCGCCGGCGCGCCGACAGGTCGCACGGCCTGGCCAGCACGGTCCGCTCCTGGGCGCGGTAGTGCCGGAGCAGCCGGTCGACCGTGTTCCTGTCGGGCAGCAGCATCGCGTCCTCCTTCTCCTGAGTCGCTCCATAGTCCCGGTCGTCGGCCACACTCGCGACCGGCACGGACACGCTGGGTGACGGCCGGGGGTCCGGGGCGCCTCCGGAGTGCGCTTCCGACGCCGATGGCGGAGGGTCGGAGACATGAACCCGAGCGACATTTCGCGGGTGGTCGTCACCGGCGCCACCGGCAACGTGGGCACCAGTCTGGTTCGGCTCCTGGCGCGCGAGCCGCGCGTCGGCTCGGTCCTGGGTCTCGCCCGGCGCCGGCCGGGACTCGAACTGCCCGGGGTGGAGTGGGCCGAGGTGGACCTGTCCCGGGAGGGCGACGAGCCGCTGCTCGCACGGCATGTCGCCGACGCGGACGCGGTGGTGCACCTGGCCTGGCGGTTCGGGCCGACGCACGATCCGGTGGAGACGTGGCGGACCAATGTCCTGGGCGCGGTGCGCGTCTTCGAGGCGGTGGCGGAGGCGCGGGTGCCGGTCCTGGTGCACGCCTCCTCGGTGGGGGCGTACTCTCCGGGCCCGGCCGGCGGGGCCCCGGTGTCCGAGGCGTGGCCGACGCACGGCTGGCCGGGTGCGGCGTACACGCGGGAGAAGGCCTATCTGGAGCGGGTCCTGGACACCTTCGAGCGGGACCATCCGCTGATCCGGGTGGTGCGGATGCGTCCGGCGTTCCTCTTCAAGGAGGAGTCGGCGAGCGGGCAGCGGCGGATCTTCGCGGGGCGCTTCTTCCCCGGGCAGCTGGTGCGGCCCGATCTGCTGCCGCTGCTGCCGGAGTTCGACGGGCTCCGTTTCCAGGTCCTGCACACCGAGGACGCGGCGGACGCCTACGTACGGGCGCTGCTGCGGGACGTCCGCGGCGCGTTCAACCTGGCCGCGGAGCCGGTGATCGACGGCGCGGTCCTGGGCGAGCTCTTCGACGCCAAGCCCGTGCGGGTGCCGGCGGGCGCGGTGCGGGGCGCGCTGTCGGCGGCCTGGCGGCTGAGACTGGCGCCGGCGTCCCCCGACCTCTTCGACGCGATGCGGCACATGCCGCTGCTCGCGACGGAGCGGGCCCGGAAGGACCTGGGCTGGGAGCCGTCGAGCAGCTCCCTGGAGGCCCTGGAGGCGTTCCTGCGCGGCGTGCGTACGGGTGCGGGCGACGACACGGGTCCGCTGGCGGGACATCGCATCGGCTGAGCCGGGGTGACCGGGAGCAGGGCTCCCGGCCACCCGTGTGCCGTCCGGCGGTGCGTCGCCCGTGCGCCGTGTGTCAGCCGGTCGGGCCGGACCAGTCGACGAGGCGGATGCCGGCGCCCGCGGCCTCGCGGCCCCGGCAGTGGGTGCGGTGGCGGCGCAGGATGCCGTCGATGTCGAGCCGGTGGGCGAACTCGGGGCGAGCGGCGAGGCGTCGGGCGTAGGCCCAGAGGGCCGGGTAGCCGGCGACCCGGTCCATCGCGGCGGCGTCCAGGTGCCAGCGGTGGACGGTGTCGAGCTGGACCAGGGTGACCCAGACCTGCACGTCGGCGGCGGTCGGCGCGTCGCCGAGCACGTACGGGTGGCGGGCGAGGCGGCGCTCCAAGGAGCCGAGGGCGGCGAAGAGGACGGTGAGGGGGTCGTGGTGGGCGGCCTCGCCGTCGAGTCCGAGCTCACCGGCGCGCTGGGCGGCCCGGTTGATGCTCCGCTCGCACAGGTCGGCGATCGCCTCTATCTCGCCGCGGTGCTCCTCCGGCAGCAGCTCGGGGCCTTCGCCGCGGAAGCGCAGGGCGAGGTCCCGCAGGATGTCGGGGACGTGTGTGCTGACGATCCGTCCGGTCCAGCCGTCGCTGAGGACGGGCGCCGCGGCCGGCCCGTCGTAGAGGTGCGCGCTCGCCTCGTACAGCGGGCGGAGGGCCTCGTACCCGCCGTCGGGCGTGTCGGGGCTCTCGGGAAGCACGGAGAGCGGGAGCGTGTCGTCGAGTCCGAGCAGGCTGTGGGTCAGGGCGATGCTCAGACAGCCGGGGTCGTACGGGGCGACGTGGAGGCGGTAGCGGTGCGGTACGGCGTAGTGGCCGCTGTGCTCGTCGCGGCCGATGCGGCCCCGGAAGGCGGGCACGGCGGAGGCGGGCAGCAGCGAGGAGGGGACGACGGACATGCTTCTCCCTTGAGGGTGCTCGGTGCTGGGTCCGGGCGGCGCGCGGCGCGGCCCCGGCCGCGGCGGCGCGACCACGGCACGGGCCCCACGAGGCCCGGAGGCAGCAGAGGTACGGGAAGAGGAGAGGGGCGCGGCACTGCGCCCGCGGGGGCGAAGCCCCCTCGGCGAACAGACCCTCAGCCGGTGGGCCGAACCACCCGGCGGTGCCCGTGACTCGCCGCGCTGCAGACCCTCAGCAGGTCGATGTGGCGGCGGGACGTGAGGGGCAGGGAGCGCGGGAGGGGTGCGGCGAGTGGCGTGTCCCGTCGACCGCTGCGTCCCATGGTTCCCTACCTGTTCGCTCGGTTTCCCCGTCCTGAGTGTCCGACCGGCCCAGGGCGACGTCAAGGGTGCGGTACGGGCCACCTCCGGCAAGCGTGCGGAATAATGCGCGCATGCGCATTTCAGCCAGGGCCGACTACGCGGTGCGTGCCGCCCTCCAGCTCGCCGCCGCCCAGGACGCGGGTCCGCTGAAGGCCGAGGCCATCGCCGAGGGCCAGGGCATCTCGCACAAGTTCCTCGAAGGCATCCTCGGGGACATGCGCAAGGGCGGTCTCGTCCAGAGCCAGCGTGGCGGCAACGGCGGCTACTGGCTGGCCAGGCCCGCGGAGTCGATCTCGGTGGCGGAGGTGATCCGCTGCGTGGAGGGGCCCCTGGTCTCGGTCCGCGGGGAGCGGCCGCCGGACCTGTCGTACACCGGTCCGGCCGAGTCGCTGCTCACCCTCTGGATCGCGCTCCGGGCGGGTGTCCGCGAGGTGCTCGGGGTGTCGCTCGCGGAGGTCGCGGCGGCCCGACTGCCCGACACGATCGTCGCGCTCGCGGACGACCCTGAGGCCTGGACCAACCCCTGAGCCCTGGGGTCAACCCCTCGTGACCTGCGCCGAAGTGACTCCTTCTCACTTATCGAGACGACCTTGTCCAGCTTACGGACGCCCCTTGGGGCGACGGCCTCCCCTCTGCCACTATCCCTACTATTCCAGTGGGGATACGAGGAAGCATGCGAGGTGACGTGAGTACGCCGAGGAAGTCGCCGAAGAGACCAGCGATACGCACCACCTCCGCACCGGCCGCGGGACCCGTCGCGCGGACCGCCGAACGGCCCGGCGAGAGCCCGGTCGACCGGCCCGCCGACGATGCGATCTGGCCCCGCGTCACCCGCGAGATCGCCGACGACCTCGCCGTCGACGCCCTCTCCAGGGACCGGGCGGGCAAGGAGCCCTTCGACGAGGTCGCCCGGCTCCAGGAGGCCGGCCTCCCCGCCCTCCTGACGGCCCCGGGACCGAACCGGCGGGGCGCCGAATGGCAGGCGGCGTGTGCGGTCGTACGGGAGATCTCCGCCGCCGACAGCTCCGTGGGCGAACTCCTCGCCCACCACTACGCCCTGTCCTGGAGCAGCCGCTTCTTCGGCGGCCCCGCACGGGCCCCGGGCACCCCCCTCGCGAACGACCACCCGCTCGACGTGCGCACCACCGAGGGACGCTGGCTGCTCGCCGGGGGCGTCGAGGCACCGCGCCTGGAGACCGGCTCCGGGCTCACGCTCACCCCCGCCGACTCCGGCCGCGGCTGGATCCTCGACGGGACCCGTACCTTCGCGTCCGCCGTGACGGTCGCGGACCGGCTCGTCGTCGGGGCCCGCCCCGGCGGCAGCGGCGACCTCTTCGTCGTCCTGGTGGACCCGGCCGAGCCGGGGGTGTTCACCGACGCGGGGACGGAACGGGTCGGCCAGCGGCTCGCCGGCGCGGGCACCGTCACCTTCGACCGGGTCCCGGTGGCGCCCGAGGACGTCCTGGGCGCGCTCCCCCACGACGAGCACGCCGTCGCCCCCTTCTCCACCCTCGCCCCGCTCGTCCTGCGACTGCTCCTGGTCCACGTCGGGCTCGGCATCGCCGAGGGGGCGCTCGCCGAGGCCAGGGACATCAGCCGTGCCGGTCACGCCGGACCGGCGCCGGCGGATCGCTCCGGCGGCGCCTCCGACGGCTCCGCACCGGCAGGCGCCGGGGACGACCCCTACCTCCTGCTCGCGTACGGGGAGCTGGCCACGGCCGCGCACGCCGCCGCCGCCGTGGTGGAGCGGGCGACGGACGCCATGACCCACGGTCTGCTCGCCGCCTGGTCGCTCGGCGTGGAGGAACGCGCCGACATCGCCGTCCTGGTGGCGGCCGCCGAGACCGTCACCGGCCGGGCGGCCGTGCACATCACCACCCGCATCCTCGAACTCGTCGACGGGACGGCGGGCGCCGACGCCCGCGCCGGAGGCCCCGGCTTCGACCGCTTCTGGCGCAACGCCCGCGCGCTCACCGCCCCCACCCAGGCGGCCCACCGGCTCCGCGACATCGGCGACCACTACCTCAACGGCACCCACGCGCGGCTGACCCTGCTGGCCTGACGGGGCCGCCCGCCCCGGCCGGATCGACACGACACCCCCCGCAGGGGGACGGATCGACACGTCTCCAGGGGAACGAAGGGACGGACGGACCGGCATGTCGGGACGTCCGGCCCTCTCGTCGCGCGGCCGAAGGGCCCAAGCTGGGAGGTACGGGGCCCGGCCGTCCGGCTGGCCCGACACGGCAACCCACGGAGGCAGCCTGATGAGTCGTGAGATCGTCGCAGGAGTGGACGGATCCCCCGAGAGCCTCGCCGCGGCGGACTGGGCCGCCCGCGAGGCGCTCCACCGGGACCTCCCGCTACGGCTCGCGCACGCGTGGCGCTGGGAACCGATCGACCTCCCCCTGGTCCAGGACCGCGCGAGCCAGGAACGCGCCGCGGACGCGGTCCTGCGCGAGGCCGAGGCCACGATCGGCCGGCGCCATCCGAAGCTCACCCTCAGCGCGGAGGTGCTGACCGACACACCGGTCGCCGCGCTCCTCGGCACCGAGGAGCGCGCCGAGATGCTCGTCATCGGCTCGCGCGGACACGGCGCCGTCGCCGGGTTCCTCCTCGGCTCGTACGGCCAGCAGATCATCGCCGGCGCCACCCGCCCCGTGGTGGCCGTCCGCTCCCGCGACGGCGATCCGGCCGAACCGCCCACCGGGCACGTGCTCGTCGGGCAGCTCGGCAGCCCGGAGGACAGTGCCGCCGCCCTCGGCTTCGCCTTCGCGACCGCCGCCGCGCGCGGCGCGGCCGTGCGGGCCGTGCGCGCCTGGAGCCTGCCGGCGCTCTACGCGTACAGCCCGGCCTCGATGCGGCTCGCCGACGAGGCCGGGGGGCTGGTCCCGTACGAGGAGAAGGCGCTGCGCGAGGCCCTGGCGCCCTGGCGCGAGCGCTACCCGGACGTGTCGGTCACCGAGCACGTCGAGCTGGGCAGCGCGGGCCAGGTGCTGCTCTCCGCCTCGGGGGCCGCCCAGCTCCTCGTGGTCGGCCGGCGGGCCAAGCGGGGTGCCGTCGGGCCGCGCATCGGGTCCGTGGCGCACGCGGCCCTCCATCTCGCGCCCTGTCCGGTGGCGGTCGTCCCGCAGGGCTGAAAGGGTGCGATACAGGTTGACGCGCGGGGTTGACGCGTCACGTTGACGAGGAGTGTCGGGGTGGCCGGGGCCGGAAAGTGTTACCGCCGTCGCCCCGGTGGCTCTCCCCAGCGCCGGACCGTTCGGCGACCACGGCGAGAGAGCGGAGCTCCATGCGGCACCACGACCGTCCCGGTCACCCCGGTCACCCCGGCGACCCCGAACACACCCCGCACCCGCACGATGCCGTACGGGACTTCGCGGCGGCGCCTCCCGCGGCGGACGATCCCGCCGCGGAGGACGCCGGCGCGACCGCGGACGTCCCCGCGGCGCGCGTGGGCGGGCGGCACCGCAAGGGCGGCGGAGCGAGACGGCGCGCCGCGCGCCGGCCGTCCTTCCGGACCGCCGTCACCGTCGCCGGGTCCGTGGCCGCCGTCCTGACGGTGGCCACCGGGATGTATGTGGCCTCCCTCGGCACCGGTGGCACGGCAGTCTCCCCCTCGGCCGCCGAGCCGGTCGTGTCGCTGCGCTCCACCGTCGCCGGCGGGGACGCGGACGCCACGCCGGAGACCGTGCGGGCGGCGGGGAGCGTACGGGAGGTGGAAGCCGTACGGATGAGCAGGACGACGGCCTTGCCCCCGTCGGCGCCCTCGACCGCGGCCACGCCCTCCCCCCGTACGGCGGGGACGGCACCGGCCGGGCCCGCACCGGCGGCACCCCGGCAGGAGACACCTCCGAAGGCGGAGTCGCGGCGACAGCCGGAGCCCCCGCCGGAACAGGCCCCGGAGCAGCCGCGACCGGCACAGGCCCAGGGGCGGCAGCAGGAGCAGCCGGGTGCGGCCCCCGTGGCGGAGGCACCGGCGGGCAGGGCCGCGCGGTTCGTCCAGGATGTCATCGCGCTCGCCAACGCCGAGCGGGAGAAGGCCGGTTGCGGCCCGCTGCACTCCGAGAGCCATCTGCGGACCGCCGCCCAGGGCCACGCCGACGACATGTCCGCCCGCGACTACTACGAGCACGACAACCCGGAGGGCCGGGACGCGGGCGACCGGATGACCGGCGCCGGGTACGCCTGGTCGACCTGGGGGGAGAACATCCACCGCGGGCCGACGACCCCGGCCAGGGCGATGGAGGACTGGATGGACAGTCCCGGCCACCGGGCGAACATCCTCAACTGCTCGTTCAAGGACATCGGCGTCGGGGTGACGCTGACGGCCAACGGCCCGTGGTGGGTGCAGAACTTCGGCGCCAGGCGCTGAGCCGCCGGCCCGGCGGTCAGGAGGCGGGAGCGGCGAGCTTCTGCACCCAGATCGTGCCGCCGGGGCCGGGCGCCGCGGCCACTCCGGTGTCCCGGTACCGGCAGTCGAGCATGTTCTCCTCGTGCATCGACCCGTCCGTCCAGTCGTCGACGACGGACGCCGGGTCGGCCGTGCCCTGGTCCAGGTTCTCCGCCCAGGCGCTCCAGCTGTATCCGGCGGCGGTGATCCGGGTGTCCGCGAACTCGCCCTCGGGGCTGGCGTGTCCGAAGTAGCCGCGCGCGGCCATGTCACGGGCGTAGCCGCGGGCCGCGGCGGTGAGCCGGGGGTCGATGCGCAGCGGGGCGCAACCCGCCTCCGCCCGCAGCCGGTTGACGAGTCCGGTCACCCGCTCCTCACGCGTGGGCGTCGGGGTGGGGCGCGGGGTGCGGCGCGGGGTCGGGGGCGTGGTCGTCGGTGTGGGGGTGGCGGTGCGGGTGGGGGTCGGGGTCGCCGGGGGCGTGGTCGGGGCGGGGGTCGCCGGCGGCGCGGCGACCGGGCTGCCCGGCTCCATGCGCGTCTGCGGCTCCTGGGGTACGAGCAGGGCGACGGCACCGAGGACGGCGACGGCCACGGCTCCACCGACCCCGGCCCGCCGCAGGGGTGTCCACCGGGAGACGCTGTCGGCGACGGCCTGGACCGGAGCGGTCCCGTCGGCACCGGACGGGTGCGCCATGGAACTGTCGGGCGCGGCCGGGCCCGGGACGGTGGTGTCCGGGATGCCTGCGTCCGGGATGCCTGCGTCCGCGATGCCTGCGTCCGCGATGCCGGTGTCCGGGACGGCCGTGTCGGATGCCACCGTGTCGAAGGCGACGGGGTCGGCGGTGGGGCCGTCCGTCAGACCGATCACCAGCGGCGGTACGAGGCCGAGGCCGACGAGCAGCCCTTCGACGGGGGCGAGACCGCTACGGCCGGTCACCCTCGCCGTACAGGCGGCACAGGTCCGTACGTGGCGGGCGACGCGTTTGCGCCAGAGCGGGGAGGGCCGGCCGTCCCAGGCCGTGACGGTCTCCACGAGGTCGGGGCAGCTCGGCACCGCGTCGAGGGCGCGGACGACGGCGCGGCCGGTCTCCAGGCGTTCCTTCATCCGCTGGACGCGGACGGCGGCGTGCTGCGGGGATATCCCGCCGAGGCCCTCGGCGAGCTCGGCGCGGGTCAGCTCGCCCGCGGCCTCCAGCCACCACAGGGCGAGCAGCTCCCGGTCGTCCTCGTCGAGCCAGCGGGTGGCGCGGGCCACGTCGCGGCGCTGCCCCGACAGGCCGAGCCGGAGGATGGTGACCTCGGTGAAGTCGCCGGCGGCCGGGTCGGCGAGGTCGGCGGCCCGGTCGAGCCCTGGCACGGGTGCCTGCTGGCGTTCGCGCCAGCGGCGGCGGATCCCGTTCATGGCGATGGCCACGAGCCAGGACCGGAACCGGGCCGGGTCGCGGAGACCCGTCAGTCCGTCGAGGGCGCGGACCATCGTCTCCTGGACGATGTCGTCGGTGTCGGCATGGCCGTCGAGGGCCCGGCCGACGATGTTGTGGACGAGGGGCAGGTAGGCGCGGACCAGCGCGTCCCTGGCGTGCGCGTCACCGGCCCTGGCGGCCTCCACCAGCGCGGTGGTGCGGCGCTCGTCGCTGTGCATGGATCTGCTCCCTCATCCCTGGTGCGAGTCCCCCGTGGTTCGGAGACCCGTGGGCGAGGGAGGGATAACACTTATCGGTGATCGACGCCGACGTCCATCACCTCGGTGGAACGGGCAGGGTCGGGACCGTGGCCCCGCTCCCCTCCCGGACGGCTGCCACGACGGCGTCGTGCAGATCGCGGCTCTCCTCCTCCGACGCGCACGGAACGGGACTGCCCGACATGGTGAACCAGTCGGACGCGCCGCTGTACTGCACGGCCACGCGTGCCTCGTTGTCGGCCCAGGTCGTGTGCACGGTCAGATCGCCCGTGACGACTCCGGCCTCGACGGTCAGCACCCCACCTCGCCCGGTGTAGACACCGGCGGTCGTCCAAGATGCCCAGCTCATCCATCCAGGTTCACACCCGGACGGCGGATGCGCCACCGACGGGACCGCCCCGGTCGGAGGAGTTCCGTCCGGGGCGGCGCCACGCGTGTGCTCGGCGGGGCGTGGGAGGCGCGGGGCCTCCCGTGCCGCGTCAGGCGAGGGAGGCGACGGCCTCGTTGAAGGTGGCGGACGGGCGCATCACGGCCGCGGCCTTGGCCGGGTCGGGCTGGTAGTAGCCACCGATCTCGGCCGGGGAGCCCTGGACGGCGACGAGCTCGTCGACGATCTTCTGCTCGTTGGCGGAGAGGGTCTCGGCCAGCGGCGCGAAGGCCTTGGCCAGCTCCGCGTCCTCGGTCTGGGCGGCCAGCTCCTGGGCCCAGTACAGGGCCAGGTAGAAGTGGCTGCCGCGGTTGTCGATGCCACCGAGGCGACGGGTCGGCGACTTGTCCTCGTTGAGGAAGGTGCCGGTGGCGCGGTCGAGGGTGTCGGCGAGGACCTGGGCGCGGGAGTTGCCCGTGGAGGTCGCGAGGTGCTCGAAGCTGGCGGCCAGGGCGAAGAACTCGCCGAGGCTGTCCCAGCGGAGGTAGTTCTCCTTGACGAGCTGCTGGACGTGCTTCGGGGCGGAGCCGCCGGCGCCGGTCTCGAAGAGGCCGCCGCCCGCCATCAGCGGGACGACCGACAGCATCTTGGCGCTGGTGCCCAGCTCCAGGATGGGGAAGAGGTCGGTCAGGTAGTCGCGGAGGACGTTGCCGGTGACGGAGATGGTGTCCTCGCCGCGGCGGATGCGCTCCAGGGAGAACGCCGTCGCCTCGACCGGGGACAGGATCTTGATGTCCAGGCCCTCGGTGTCGTGCTCCGGCAGGTACTGCTTGACCTTGGCGATCAGCTGCGCGTCGTGGGCGCGGTTCTCGTCCAGCCAGAAGACGGCCGGGGCGCCGGTGGCGCGGGCGCGGGTGACGGCGAGCTTGACCCAGTCCTGGATGGGCAGGTCCTTGGTCTGGCAGGCGCGGAAGATGTCGCCCTCGGCGACCTCCTGCTCCAGGACGACGTTGCCCTCGGAGTCGACCAGGCGGACCGTGCCGGCCTGGGCCAGCTCGAAGGTCTTGTCGTGGGAGCCGTACTCCTCGGCCTTCTGCGCCATGAGGCCGACGTTCGGGACGGAGCCCATGGTCGACGGGTCGAAGGCGCCGTTGGCGCGGCAGTCCTCGATGACGGCCTGGTACACGCCGGAGTAGCTGTGGTCCGGGAGGACCGCGAGGGTGTCGGCCTCCTGGCCGTCCGGGCCCCACATGTGGCCGGAGGTGCGGATCATGGCCGGCATCGAGGCGTCGACGATGACGTCGGACGGCACGTGCAGGTTGGTGATGCCCTTGTCGGAGTCGACCATCGCGAGGGCGGGGCCGTCGGCGAGCTCGGCGTCGAAGGAGGCCTTGATCTCCTCGCCCTGCGGGAGGGACTCCAGGCCCTTCAGGACGCCGCCGAGGCCGTCGTTCGGGGAGAGGCCGGCGGCGGCGAGGACCTCGCCGTACTTGGCGAAGGTCGCGGGGAAGAAGGCGCGGACGACGTGGCCGAAGACGATCGGGTCGGAGACCTTCATCATCGTGGCCTTGAGGTGCACGGAGAAGAGCACGTTCTCGGCCTTGGCGCGGGCGACCTGCTCGCCGAGGAAGGTGCGCAGGGCGGCGGCGCGCATGACGGCGGCGTCGACGACCTCGCCGGCGATGACCTTCAGCGGCTCGCGGAGCTCGCTGGTGGTGCCGTCGGCGGCGGTGAACTCGAAGCGGAGGGTGTCGTCCTTGGTGACGACGACGGACTTCTCCGTGGAGGCGAAGTCGTTCTCACCCATGGTGGCGACGTTGGTCTTGGACTCGGGGGTCCAGGCGCCCATGCGGTGGGGGTGGTTCTTGGCGTAGTTCTTGACCGAGCCGGGCGCGCGGCGGTCGGAGTTGCCCTCGCGCAGGACCGGGTTGACGGCCGAGCCCTTGATCTTGTCGTAACGGGCGCGGACGTCCTTGTCCTGGTCCGTCTGCGGGTCGTCCGGGTAGTCCGGGAGGGCGTAGCCCTGCGCCTGGAGCTCGGCGATCGCGGCCTTGAGCTGCGGGATGGACGCCGAGACGTTCGGCAGCTTGATGATGTTGGCGCCCGGCGTCTTGGCCAGGTCGCCGAGCTCGGCGAGGGCGTCGGCGATGCGCTGGCCCTCCTCCAGGAACTCGGGGAAGACGGCGATGATGCGGCCCGCGAGGGAGATGTCCCGCGTCTCGACCGTGACGCCGGCCTGCGAGGCATACGCCTGGATCACGGGCAGGAACGAGTACGTCGCCAGGGCAGGCGCCTCGTCAGTGTGGGTGTAGATGATGGTCGAGTCAGTCACCGGGTGCTCCGCTCCACGTCTGCGTATGCGAGATTGCTCGACATCAAGATATCTCGTGATCGAGGTCCTCGGTAAAGGGCCCCACGAGCTCGCCGTCCCGGGGCACTCCGGCGGCCTCGACGAAGGGCCCGCCGAGCCGGTACGGGGTGGGGGCGCCCTCGACGTCCACGCGGCGGAGCAGGCCGAGCAGGACGAGGCCGGCGGTGGCGACCACGCCCGCGGCGAGGGCCTGGCCGCAGCGGTGGGCGAGCCGGAGCTCGGCCGGGTCGTAGGGGGCGGCGCTCGGCAGGGCGAGGGTGTCCCCGAGGAGCCAGAGGCCCACGCCCAGCCCTCCGGCGGCGAGCAGGGCGAGCGGCACGGTCACCGGGAGGCCGGGGAGGGTGGGCCCGCGCCGGGCGCCGGGGCGCACCTTGCCCTTGCGGGCGAGGAGGGCGAGGAGGCCGCAGAAGACGGCGAGGACGACCAGGGCGGCGGCGATGGCGTCACCGGGACGGTGCTGGCCCGCGGCGATGGTGTACGCGCCGACGCCGACGGCCCAGAGCGTGGCGGCGCCGACGGCGACGCTGCGCAGCCGGTAGGGGACGACGAGGGCCAGACCGAGGGCGATGCCGAGGGCGAGCGTGGTCTGGGCACTGGGGAAGCCGCTGGACGTGAGCCCGCCGGCGTCGGCGAGCCGGGGGCGCGGTGCGTACCGCTGGAGGAGTCCGGTGAGGGCGAGGGCGGTGACGACCCCGCCGACGGCGAGGCCGGTGAGGGCGTACCGCTTGCGTATCAGGCCGGCGGCGAGCAGCAGGACGCAGCCGAGGACCAGGGAGAGGGTGGTGAGCCCGGCGAGCGAGGGGTGCTCGCGGAGGACGGTGACGGCGGCGGTGTCGGCGCGCCGGCCGGTCATGGCCGCGTCGCCCCAGCGGCGGCCGGTCGCGGTGAGCACGAGGCCCGCGTAGACGACGGTGAGCACGAGGACGGCCCCGAGACAGCCACGCCGGGTCCGGGTGCGGACTCGGGCGCTGAACGATCCGGCGGCCTCGCCTGCCACGGCGGCGTACCACCAGGTGTCACCGGTCTCCAGCGGCCTCGGGGAGCCGCCTGCGCGGGGCCTGTCGTAGGAAGCCATGCCCCGATTCGAACCCACGCGCGGCGGCCCCGCCCGCTGGACGCACCCGAACGAAACGCTTCGGGGGCGGTGCGGCGCGGCGGGCCCGGACGGCGGGGGGACGCCCGCGCTCCGGGACGGCTCGGCTCAGCGGTCCGGGCTCGGGCGTTGCGCCACGGTCGCGAGGACGAGTCCGCCGAGCAGGGCGAACAGGGCGACGACTCCGAGGACGAAGCGGGCCTCGCCCTCACCGAGGAGCTGGCCGGCCGCCTGGGAGGCGAAGGCCACCGCCATCACCAGCTGCGCCCAGCCGAAGAGCCGGGTCCGGTGGACGCGGCGCCGTTGGAACGGCAGGATCCAGTCGTTCCGGATCGCCGCCACGCCTCCGAGGACGAGCAGCACCCCGAGCACGCTCGGCACGATCAGGAACCACGGCATGTTCCACCCCCTGAACTCCCGGCGGGCACCCGGCGGGCACCCGCTGCGCGATCATGCCACAGCGAGATGACGGGAACCCGTACGGTCGTGACGCCGGGTCCCGTACAGCGTGAACGCCGTGTTCACCAGGGCCACGTGGCTGAGCGCCTGCGGCATGTTGCCCAGCTGGCGACGCGTCAGCGGATCCCATTCCTCGGCGAGCAGGCCGACGTCGTTGCAGACGTCGAGGACGCGCTCGAAGACCGCGCGGGCCTCGTCGGGGCGGCCGGTCATGGCGAGCGCGTCGGCGTACCAGAACGTGCAGGCGACGAAGGCTCCTTCGGTGCCGCCGAGGTCGTCGAGCTCGTGCGTCCCGCCGTCCCGCACATCGCCGTAGCGGCGGAGGAATCCGTGGTCGTCGAGCCGGGCCATGGCCCGCACGGTGCCGAGTACACGGGGGTCGTCGGCCGGGAGGAAGCCGAGTCGCGGGATCAACAGGGCGGTGGCGTCGACCTGGTGGCTTCCGTAGTACTGGGTGAAGGACTGCTGCTCGTCGCTCCAGCCCTGGGCGCACACCTCCGCGCGCAGTTCGTTGCGCAGGGCCTGCCAGTGCCTGAGCGAGCCGCGGAGCCCGGCGACCCGGGCGAGGCGGACGGCGCGGTCGGCGCCGACCCAGGCCATGACCTTGGAGTGGACGAAGTGACGGCGCGGGCCCCGGACTTCCCAGATGCCCTCGTCGGGCTCCTGCCAGCGTTTGCCGAGGTACTCCAGGAGCGAGGCGACCAGGGCCCAGTCCGGGGCGTCGAGCGCGACCCCGGCCCGGACGGCGGAGTAGACGGTGTTGAGCACCTCGCCGTAGATGTCGAGCTGGAACTGGTCGACGGCCGCGTTGCCGAATCTGACGGGCCGCGAGTTCTCGTAGCCCGGGAGCCAGTCGGCGTACGTCTCGGGCAACTGCCGCTGCCCCTCCACCCCGTACAGCGGCTGGAGGTCGGCGGGATCGCCGGCGACGGCGCGGACGAGCCAGTCCTTCCAGGCGAGCGCCTCCCTGCGATAGCCGCCGCGCAGCAGGCAGGAGAGGGTGAACGTGGAGTCACGCAGCCAGCAGAAGCGGTAGTCCCAGTTGCGCTGTCCGCCGAGGGACTCGGGGAGGGAGGCGGTGGCCGCGGCGACGATGCCGCCGGTGGGGGCGTAGGTGAGGGCCTTGAGGGTGAGCAGGGAGCGGATGACCGCCTCGCGCGCCGGTCCCTCGTAACGGAGGGCGGACGCCCAGTCGTTCCAGAGGGCGAGGGTACGGGTGAGGGTGGCGTCGATGTCGGCGGGCGGGGCGGCGGGGGGCGCGGGGGCGTGCGAGGGGCGCCAGCCGAGGACGAAGGAGACGCGGCGGCCCGCGGTGACGGTGAAGTCGACGGTGGTGCGGTCCGGGGTGACGACGGGTTCGACGCCGGGTGCGCAGGAGAGGTACGCGGCGTCGGGTCCGGCGACCCAGGCGACGGTGCGGCGGTCCACCGAGCGGACCCAGGGCACGATGCTGCCGTGGTGGAAGCGGACTCTCAACTCGCTGCGCACGTCGACCCGTCCGGCGATCCCCTCGACCACGCGGACGATGCGCGGGGCGTCCTCGCTCGGGGAGCGCGGGGGCATGAAGTCGGTCACGCGTACGGTGCCGGTGACGGATTCCCAGACGGTGTCGAGGACGAGGGTGTCGCCCCGGTAACTCCTGCGCGTGCAGCGGGTCCTGCCGACGGGTGCGAGGAGCCAGCGCCCGTGCCCCGGATCGCCGAGGAGGGCCGCCAGGCACGCGGGCGAGTCGAAGCGCGGCGCGCACCACCAGTCGACGGACCCGTCGGTACCCACGAGCGCCGCGGTCTCCAGGTCACCGACGAGGGCGTAGTCTTCAATTCGCCCTGCCATGACGGGATTGTATGCCTGATCGAATTCCGGCGCAGCGGGGCGGGGAATAGCTTTCTGGTCTTCCGCATATCCTTCCTCGTTTCTTGACGGCATCGTCCACGGCGCAGGATCATGAAGTTCACGGGTTTTCCGCGCGGAAGGCCGTACTTATGAGTAGCGATTCGCATCCCCTGCGCCGTTCGACCGACCGCGCGCCCGGTTCCGGCACGCGTACGGTGAGTCTCGTCCTCACGGTCCGCCCCGGCGGCGGGGACCCGCGGCCGGCGCTCGACCTGCTCCTCGATCAAGTGCCGTCGAGCGTGGGGGACGTGGTCCTGGTCGGCGGCCCGCCCGGTGAGCGGCGGACCCGGAAAGGGCTCACGGTGCGCGGACTCGGATTCTGGGACTCTTCGCGCGGCGACATCCCGCACGCGGGTCTGCTCGCGGCGACCGGTGATCTGGTCGTCCTGATGAACGCCGACGGCAGCATGTCGCCGCACGAGATCCCGCACTATCTGCACTACCTGGACAGCGGTTACGACTTCGTCAAGGGATCACGCTTCATCGCGGGCGGGGATTTCGCCGACTATCCGCTCTCGCGCCGGCTCGGACACCGCGCGCTGCTGCGGGTCGCGCGCCGGATGTACGGCCAGCACCTGACCGATCTCTGGTACGGGTTCTGTGCGTTCCGGCGCTCTTTCGTGGACCTGCTCGACCTGCGCGAGGACGGGGTCGAGCTGGGCGCCGAACTGGTCACGCACGCCCTGCACTACGGCCTGCGCGTCGCCGAGGTGCCCAGTCTCGAACGGCCGCGCCTCCACGAGCCGGTCCGCCTCCGCACGATCCGCGACGGCACGCGGATCCTCGGCACGCTCCTCGACGAGCGGCCGCACAACGCCCTGTCGCGGCTGGCGCACCGGCGGCGCCCGCGTTCCGATCGCGCCTCCTCCGGTTGACGAACCACCCGAAAGGGTGCTACCGCTGGAAAGAGCACTAATTCAGGACAGACCCTCGGCAGGGTCGGTTGCCGGAAGAGGTACGTCGTGGCCTCCAGCCAGTTCGACCGATCGCCGGTGGCATCCGCACCGCATCCTCTGCGGCGGATGACCGACTGGCCGGTCGCCGACGCCCGGCGCCGCACGCTCTGCCGCCCCGCACACCGCCCGACCTCCCACCCGGCACGCCGGGCGGCCGACCGGATCACGGCCGCCGCCCCGCCGCCGCGGAGCCGGGCGTGCAGGCCGCGGGGATCGGCCCGCCGACGACGCGCCCGTGCGACCCGCACCCGCACGCGCGGCGCGCGGCGAAGCCGCGGCTCCGACGGTCCTGCCGGGTCGTCCGAACCAGCACCAGCGGGGGCCTGCGAACCCCCACCGACCGGTGCCCCCGAACCGCACCGCCGGGATGAAGCACGTCAGCACCGCCCCGGTGAGGCGCGTATTCACCGCCCCTGTGAGGCACGTCCTCACCGGCCGGGTGAACCGCGTCAGCACCGCCCCACTCCCGCTCTGATCCCCCGCGCGCCGGTGCGCCCCGCGCCCCGCGCCTTCCCCCGAGGAGGCGTGGCGTGATGGCCACCGCCCGCTCACACACACCGCTCGCCCACCAGCTCGTCCGCCCGCCGGTGGAGCTCGAACTGCTCATCCCGGCCTACAACGAGCGGCGCAGGCTGCCGTCGACCGTGGCCGCCACGGTCGACTTCCTGGCGGGACGGTCCTGGTCGTCGGCGGTCGTCGTGGTCGACAACAACAGTGCCGACGGCACCCTCGACGTCCTGGAGCGCTTCGTCGACTCCCCCGTCCCGGTCCACGCCATCGGGTGCAGCGACCAGGGCAAGGGCGCGGCGGTCCGGCGCGGGATCGAGACCTCCTCGGCACGGTTCATCGGCTTCGCCGACGCCGACAACGCCACCCCCGTCGAGACCCTGGACCGGGTGATGGAGCTGCTCCGGGCGGGCCACGGCGCGGTCATCGCCTCACGGCACGCGCCGGGTGCCCGGCTCGACGTGGAGCAGTCGGCGCTGCGGCGCGGCGGCGGCCTGCTGTTCCGTTCGCTCGCTCATCTGTCGCTGCCCGGAGTCGCCGACACCCAGTGCGGGTTCAAGTTCTTCTGCGGTCCGCTCGCCCGCGCGATCGCGCGTGACTGTCACATCGACGGCTTCGCCTTCGACGTGGAACTGCTCGCCCACGTCGTACGGGCCGGGCGGGACGTCGTGGAGGTGCCGGTGGTCTGGCACGACGTACCCGGCTCGACGTTCTCGGCGCGGCGCGACGGTCTGCGCTCGATGGCCGATCTCCTGCGCATCTCGCTGGCCCGGTGATGATCATGACCGCACTCGACCGGCTCGCCCGTACCGACCTCGCCTTCCTCAACTGGCGCGACCCCACGCACCCCGAGGCGGGCGGGGCCGAGGCGTACTGCTGGGAGATCGCCCGGCGGTTCGCGGCGGCCGGAGCCCACGTCACCCTCGTCTCGTCGCGGTACCCCGGCTCGCGCGCCCGTGAGTACCGCGACGGCATCCGCGTCGTGCGGGGCGGCGGCACGTTCGGCGTGTACGCCGCCGCCGCGGCGCACCTGCTGCGGAACCGTCACGCGTACGACGCCGTGGTCGACTTCCAGAACGGGATCCCGTTCTTCTCACCCCTGTTCACACCCCGCTGGACCGCGGACCTCTGTGTCATCCACCACGTCCACCAGCACCAGTTCGACACCCGGTTCCGGTGGCCGATGAACACCGTCGGCCGGGTCCTGGAGAAGCAGGTCAGCCGGCGCGTCTACCGGGGCAGGCCCGTGGTGGTCGTCTCGCCCTCCACCCGCGAGGGCACCCGGCGGGAACTCGGCTTCGGCAATCCGATCCACATCGTGCCCAACGGGCGCCCCCGCCCCCGGCACACGGATCCCGCCGGGCAGCGCTCGGCGACCCCGGCGCTCACCGTCGTCAGCCGGCTCGTGCCGCAGAAGCGGGTCGACCTGATCCTCCGGGCCATGCCGACGCTGCTGCGCCGTCTGCCGGAGCTGCGCGTCGACCTGTGCGGGGACGGCCCCGAGGGCGAGTCGCTGCGCAAGCTCGCCGCCGGTCTCGGCATCGGCGCCGCCGTCGAGTTCCACGGGCACGTCTCCGACGAGCGCAAGCAGGAGCTGTTCCACCGGGCGTGGCTGACGGTCGTTCCGTCGGTCGCCGAGGGCTGGGGCCTCGCCGTCATCGAGGCGAACACCGTCGGCACCCCCGCCCTCGCCTTCGACGTGCCGGGGCTGCGCGACGCGATCCGCCCGGGCGTCAACGGGTGGCTCCTCGACCCGGACGCGGATCTGGCGGCCGGTATCGCCTCGGCCTTCGACGCACTGTCCACCCCCGAGGCGCGGGCCCGCACGGCGGCCTCCTGCCGTGACTGGGCCGCCGCCTTCTCCTGGGACGCCAGCGCCGAACGGCTCGCCCAGGTCGTCGTGGAGGACCTCCAGCGCATCCACCGGCACCGGCGCTCGCGCCGCTCGGCCAGCGACCTGTCCGTCATCACGCGCTTCACGTCCGCCGACCCCGAGTCCACCGAGCGTGCGGTCCGCCGCGCCCTGCGGCAGACCGACGCCTGGCAGCGGAGCGGCGACGCCTTCCGGCTGCTGCTCCACGGCTGCGACGAGATGCGGGCGTTGAGCGCACTGCGCCGCCTCGACGTCGCCGAGGCCGACATCGTCCTGGCGAACGGCCACGACGTCCTGCTCGGCGCGGCCGGGCACGGTGAGGGGTCCGCCGGCGGTCCGGCCCCCGGGCGGCCGTCATGACCTCCGCCGCGCGCGTCGCCGAGCGGTCGCCCGTCCATCAGGACGAGGTCACCGCCGTCCACGGCGCGCGCTGGATCGCGACCGCGGTGGTCGTGGTCGGCGCGGTGAACTACGCGTACACGCTGATCCTCACCCGGCTCCTCGACGTCTCCGGGTACGCCACCTTCGCCGCCGGTCAGGGGCTGGTCGTGTGCACCGCCGCGGTCGCCGTGGTCACCGTGCCGTGGATGCTGGCCCAGGCCCTCGCCCGGTCCGGCTCGGACGCCGAACGCGGTGAGGCGGTCCGCTTCGCCATGGTCACGGCCGTCCTGGGCGGAACCGTCGCCGCGATCGCGGTGGGCTGTGTGGCGATGGAGTTCGCGGGAACCCTGACGACCCTCGCCATCGCGGGCTCGACCCTGGCCATCTACGTCACCCGGGTCAGCGTGGGCTGGCTCCAGGGCACCGAGCGGCTGCGGACCCTCGCGGTCCTCACCGCCGTCGAGGCCCTGCTCAAGTTCGGCGTGGGCCTCTTCTTCGTGTCGGCGCTGGGGCTCGGCGAGACGGGCGCCCTCGCCGCCTTCGGCGTCGCCGTACTGCCGTACGTGTTCTTCTGGCCGAACCGGTTCCGCAAGGAGCCGCGCCGGCCGTGGCGCGCGGTCAGCGCCGACCGGGACCTGTGGCGGCGGGCGTCCGGCGTCGCCTCGCTGCAGGGCGTCGTGGCACTGATCGCCTCCGTGGACATCGTCCTCGTCGCGATGCTGCCGACCGACCGTGCGGCGGCGGCCAGTTACCAGGCGGCGGTCATGCTGGGCCGGGTCCCGCTGTTCCTGGCCGGGGCCGTCTCGATCGCCTTCCTGCCCGCGCTCTCGCGACGCCGGGCCGGCGACCCGCTGACCGCGAGCGCGCTGCGGATGTACCTGACCGTGGCGCTGCCCCTGACGGTGGTGGCCGCGACGGTGCCGAACGCGCTCATCACCAAGGTCTTCCCCTCGGGCTACTCGATGGTCTCCACCCTGATGGCCTGTACCGCGGCGGCGGGCCTCGCGCTCGGCGCGCTCGCCCTCCTGGTGACCTTCGCCCAGGCCGTCGACGACTACGGGTGCCTGCGCACGCTGCTCGTGGGACTCGGCCTGTACGTGACGGCCCTGGCGTCCGGCTGGGCGACCGGCGGCGTGCTCGGCATGGCGATCGGCGGGCTGTGCGGAACGGTCGCCGCACTGGTCCTGCTGGCCGTGCGGCACTCCCGCCGGCACGGCTTCGGGGTCGCCGAGCGGCCGTTCGGCCGGGTGGTGCTGCCCCTGCTCGCGCTGGCCGCGGGCCTCGCGCTGCTCCGCCCGTTCACCTACGTGTGGTTCGCTGCCGCGCTCGTGGTCACCACGGTGGCCCTGTGGCGGTTCTTCGGACGGCGGCGGGCACCCGTACTCCGGACCGGACCCGCCGGAGGGCCCGGGGACGGACCCGAGGACGGGCCCGTGGCAGGGCCCGATGGAGCGCCCCTGAACGGCGGGACCGGTGCGGCTCCGGAGGCGGAGCCCGTACCCGGGTGGCGGGAGCCGCCGCCCGCCGAGGCTCGAAGGACCCGGGTCGCGGTCCACGACGAGCGCGCCGTGAACCTTCTCGTCGACGCCGTGTGGCGGGGTCGGGTCCGGCCTGCCGCAGACGAGGAGCTCCTCGGTGCGCTGGCCGCGGCCCGGCGCAACCAGGTCGAGGGCAGGCTGGCCCGCGCGTACCCCCGTCAGCTCGCGGTCACGCTCACCGAGGTGGAGAGCGCGACCGGGCTGTTCCGGCGGAACCTCGTCGAGTCCACGGAGCGGCTGCGGGCGGCGGGCATCCCCACCGTCCTGATCAAGGCCGATCTGGCGGGGGACTACGTGTACGGCAACTTCGACCTGGTGGTGCCCCCGGGAGGGCTGCGGGCCGCGCAGGCCGCGCTCGACGGCTGGTACGCGCACCGCACGACGTACTGGCTGGAGCGCTCGACGAAGGTGCTCCTGGAGCCCGCGAGCGGCCCGGCGGCCCATCTGCACGGCTCGGTCTCGTGGTTCGGGGTTCCGGTGGTGGCGACCGACCGGCTCTTCGCCCGCGCCGAACACGTCGCGCGGCCCGGGGCCGCGAACGGGCACACGCACCGGCACGTGAACGGGAACCTGAACGGAAACCCGAACGGTTCCCCCGACGGGCACCCGCGCGACGCCGAGGACAACGACGCCGAGGACATCGACACCGCGGACAACGGCACCGACGGCTACGCCTGGCTGACGCCCTGCCCCTCCGACCGGCTGCGGATCTGGCTGGCGCACGCCCTCTTCCAGAACCTGACCCTGGACCTCTCCGAACTCCTCGCCCTGCGCTCGCTCCTCCACCCCGACGTCGTGGCGGAGGCCCGTCACGAGGCCGCCCGCGAGGGCTGGTCCGCGGGCGGCCGGGAGGCGCTCGACACCGCCGTCGAGGCGATGGCGCGGCTCGACCGGGGCCAACACGTCCCACTGCCGCTACCGCTCCCGGTGGCGACCTCGCTCCGGGCGGGGGCCGAGCACTCGGGCCACCTCCTCGGCGAGGGCCGGCTGCGGGCCGCGACCCGCGAGGCGTCCCTGCGGGTGCCGCTCGTGGTGACCAAGAAACTGCGGAGGCGAGTGCCATGACCCGTTCACACCGCCCCCTCGTGGTCGCCGTGTCCGGACCGGACGGGGCCGGCAAGTCCTCGCTGGTCCGCCGGCTCTCGGCGCTGCTCGACGAGCACGGGCTCACCGTCGTCGCCCTGCACTGCTACGGCTGCTTCCTGTGCCGCGGATTCCCGGTTCCCCCCAAGGCGAAGGAGACGGGACCGGGCAGGGGCGGGTGGGCACGGCGCGCCACGGATCCCAAGCGCCGGGGATCCCGGCTGCACCGTGCCCACGCGCTCCTGGACGCGGCCGAACTGGCCGCCCGGATCGGGGTCGCCGAAGTGCGGGCCCGCAGGCGCGCGGGGGGCGGGGAGTCCGTGGTCCTCACGGACCGCGGGCCGCTCGACGGCCTCGTGAAGTTCGACCTGCCGGCCCCCTCGGCGGCGACGTCCGTGTTCCGCCGGATCGCCGACCGCTACGGACTGACCCTGCTCGTGGAGACCGGACCCGAGACCCTGCGGGACCGCGGCTGGGAGGAGATCGCCGGTGCCCCGACCCTCTGGTGGGCCCGCTACCGGAACTGGTCCCAGCGGCTGCCGCGGCTCGCGCGGATCGACGGCGAACGGCCGCAGTCCCTCGTCGCGGACGAGGCGCTCGACCGGATCCTGGACGTCGTTCGGGACCGGGAGCGGATCCGGCACACCACCCTGCGGCGCCGGCACGTGGTGGTGTCCATCTACGACGACGCGGAGAACCCCGCCTACCGGGGCGGTGGCGCCCTGGTCGTCGGCAAGGTGGCCCGCCGGCTCGCCGAGGACTTCCGCGTCACCGTCGTGACGGCCGGCCGCGAAGGCGGCAGCGAGGAGCGCAACGGCATCCGCTACGTCCGGCTGCCGGTCTGCCGGGCCGGCCCGCGCGCCGGCCAGCTGCTGTTCCTGACGCTGCTGCCGTTCGTCGCCCGCCGCATCCGCCACGACCTGTGGCTGGAGAGCTTCACTCCCCCGTTCTCGACGAGCTTCCTGCCCCTGGCGACGGGCGCCCCCGTCATCGGCATCGACCAGGGCCGCAGCGCCGAAGCCCTGTGGCGGCGCTACCACATCCCCTTCTTCCTGGTCGAACGGCTCGGGCTGCGCAGCTACCGGCACATCGTGGTGATGAACGCGGCCGACCGATCGGAGATCCGCCGGCGCAGCCCCCGGGCCGACGTCCAGGTCATCGCCAACGGGGTCGAACAGCGGGACCTCGACGAGAGCCGGCTGGGCGGCGGCCAGTTCATCCTGTTCCTGGGACGCGTCGACACCTGGGTCAAGGGCCTCGACCTGCTGCTCGACGCGTACGAGAGCGCCGCGCCACCCCTTGAACTACTCATCGCGGGCAGCGGCACCCCCGCCGAGGAACGCCGGCTCGCCGCCCTCGTGGCCGCCCACTCCCCCGGGCCGAAGCCCCGGATCCACTGGGTCGGCTACGCCGAGGGCGACCGCAAGCGCCAACTCCTGCGCGACTGCGCCTTCCTGGTGGTGCCCTCGCGCCACGAGACCTTCGGTCTGGTGGCCCTCGAAGGCATGGCGTACGGCAAACCCGTCCTCCACTTCGATCTTCCCGCACTGCGCTGGATGCGCGACGGCGGCGATATGACCGTGCCGCCGTTCGACGTGGCGGCCTTCGGCCGGCGGATGAACGAGCTGGCCACCGACGCGGCGCTGCGCCGCAGGCTGGGGCGGCGCTCCGGGATCGCCGCCCGGCACTACACGTGGGACGAGATGACGGGCCGCTACCTGGCCCTGGCCCACCGGCTTCTGGACACTCCCGCGCCCGCACGGCGGCCGAGGAAGAGGGGTGCGTCATGGCAGTCGACCCGCTGACCGGGTTCGTCCGGACCGTCGTCGGTTCGGACGTCCCGATCCTGGTGCTCTCGCCGCACCTGGACGACGCCGTCCTGTCCTGCGGCGGGCTGCTCGGATGGGCCGGGCGCCGGGCGCCGGTGACCGTCGCGTCCCTCTTCACGGAGGCGGCACCGCCGCCGCACACCCTGTCCGCCCGCCAGTACCTGAAGCAGACCGGCGCCGAGACCGCCGAGCAGCTCTACGCCGAACGACGGGCGGAGGACCTGCGGGTCCTGGAGCGGCTCGACGTCGGGTGGCGCCACATCGGACTGGTCGACGGACTGTTCCGGCGGCTGCCGAGGCCGCGTCCGGGCACCGGCCTGCTGGCCGGGCTGCTGCCCGAACTGGCCCATGTGTACCCCACGTACCGGCTGCACCTGTCCCGCGGCCGGGTCTCCCCGTACGACGAGGAGACGCTCCGCGCCGTGGCCGAGACGATCGACGCCCTGCTGCCCGGCACCGACGGCGGCCTGGTCCTCGCCCCGCTGGGCGTGGGCGGGCACGCCGACCACGTCCTCGTCCGCACCGCAGCCGAGCGGTGCGGACGTCCGGTCGTGTACTACAGCGACTTCCCGTACAACCAGCGCGCCGATCCCGACGCCCGGTTCACCGGCCGGCACGGTCTGGTCGCCCGCGACTGGCAGCGCGGACTCGACCGGAAGGCCGAGCTGATCCAGGGCTACGGGACCCAGGCCGATGCCATGTTCCCCGGGGGCCGCGTCCCCCTGACGCCCGAGGTCTACCTCCTCCCCGAGTCGGCGGACGCGGACTTCCGCCCCCGGCCGACGCACCCCGCGACGCTGCGCGGGGTCCGCGGGATCCATGCCCCGGGGGGTGTGTCGTGACGATCCCGCGCACCGTCGCCTCGTCCGCCCGGACCGAACCGGCCACGGCCGTCCCGCCCTCGCCGGCGCGTCGCCGCATCCGGCTCGGCTCGGTGCCGACGGCGGTGTACGCGGCCGCCGCGGCACTGCTCACCGTGACCCTGCGGCTGGTGGAGATCAGCCGGGCGGGCGACCTGTTCATCGACGAGCCGATCTACCGGCAGCTCGGGGAGAGCGCCGCGGCGGGCGGCTTCCCCCGCACCGACGAGGGCCTGTTCTTCCTGCACCCGCCCGGCTACTTCTACGTGGAGGCCGGCTGGACCAAGCTCGTCGGGGAGCACTCCGACATCATCGCGGGGGTGCACTCCTCGCGGGTGCTCAACGCGCTCCTCGCCGGGGTCACCGCGGCCCTCATCGTCTTCCTCGTCGCCCGGGTGCGCTCGCGCGGCGCCGGCGCGGTCGCCGGTCTGGTGTTCGCCCTGGACCAGTTCTGCATCCGGCAGAACAACCGGGTGCTCCTGGAGACCTCGACGATGGTGTGGATCCTCGCGGGCTATCTGGTCCTGGTGGGTCTCACCCGCGCCGGACCGCAGCCCCGGGCGCGGGCCCGGGCGCTGCTCGCCGGAGTGTTCTTCGGCCTCGCGATCCTGACGAAGGACCACGCGGTGCTGATCACCGTGCTGCCGCTGCTCGCCGCACTGCTGCTCGGCTGGGGTCCACCCCGCAGGCTCGTCGCCCTCACCACCGGGGTGACCGTCCTGTCGTACGTCGTCTACGTGGCGCTCGTCGCCGGGTTCGGGCACTTCGACGAGTTCTGGGAGGCCAAGACGTCCGGCGTCCGCCGGCTGCTCGGAGTCGTGCAGGAGACCGGATTCAACGCGGAGGGCACGCCCTCGCTCGCGGACCGGCTCCTCGCCGAACTCTCGGCGTACGGGGGCACGTACCTGCTGCTCGCTCTCACCCCGGTGGCGCTCTTCCTGCTGCTGCGCCGCAAGGAGCCGGTGTACCGGCTGCTCGCGCTCTTCCACGCCTCGGCGATCGTCACCCTCGGGTACGCGCTCGGCGTGGGCACCCTGGAGGAGCAGGCGCTGTACCTGCTGTTCGTGCCCAACCTGGTGGCGCTCGCGGTCACCGTGCCGATTCCGTCCCGGAGCCGGCCCGGACTGCGGCTTGCGGCCTGGACCGCCCTCGTCGCCGTGATCGCCGCCCCCGCCGCGGTGTACGCCCGGGAACGGTTCACCCCCGACGACGGCTTCGACCGCCTCCGCGCCTATCTGATCACCCACGTGCCGGCGGGCAGCGGAATCGTCACGGTGGACGGGCAGCGCACCCGCGGTGTCACCAGCTGGGCACTGAACGACACCTACCGGCTCGGGCACTGGACGACCCCCGAGGAGCAGGCGGTCAACGACGCCCGGTACCTGATCGTGCCGTGGCGGGTCGTCGAGCAGGGGTACGGGCAGTCCTCGCTCACCGAGGTGGAGCGGCTCACGGAGGGCCTGCGGCCGGTGTTCGCGTTCGACGGTCCCATGTACGGCACGCTCGCCCTGTACCGCCTGCCGTCGCCCCTGCCAGGACCGAGCCTGACCGCACTCGCGGTGCCGGGATCGACGGTGAACGGCCCGCTGCTGCCGGCCCCGCAGACGACTCCGGCGGAGCCCGGCGGCGGAGCCCCCGTGACGGGAGCGGGCAATGCGCCTCGGTGACCGGCATCCCCGTGTCCTCCTCCTGACCAGCAGCCCGCTGGACGGGGCGGAGGGGTGTGACGTGCGGCTCGCCACCGACGTCCTCGGAGCCCTGCCCGACGTCGACTTCGTCTGGTTCTCCCAGTGGCCGGGCCGCCGGCAGCCCCCGCCGGGGCGCGGCCGGCCCGTGCACATCCTCTCCGGCGACGGTGAGCCGCACGTTCCCGAGCGGGTGCAGTCCGCCCTCTTCGGCGCGTTCCTGGCCCGCCGGGTCGACCTGGTGCACGCCTTCCTCACCGTCGGCCGTACCTTCCCTGCCTTCTCGCGGCTGCGCCCGCTGCTGCTCGGGAGGCGGCCTGTCGTCCACACCGTGCCCGGGGTGATGGACGCCCGCCTCCTGAAGCGCGTCCGGCCGATGGGGACGACGGTCGCCCTTTCGGAGTCCATGGCACGGCGGCTGCGGGCCGTCGACTTCGGTGACGTGCGGGTGATCCCTCCCATGATCGCCCTGGACGAGTGGCCGTACCTGCCGCGCCCGAAGGGTTTCCCGGTGGTGCTGTTCGCGGGGCACCACGATCCGCACGGCGGTGCGGAGACGGCGATCGACGCGGCGGCGGAGGCCGTACGGACGGGGGCGATGTTCCATCTCGTGCTCGCGATGCGCGGGCGGCCGGGGCAGGACACCGTGATGCTCGACGAGGCCCTGCGGGAGCGGGCCGGGGCGGCCGGGCTCACCGACTTCGAGGTGCGCGGGTACGTCGAGGACATGCACGCGCTGCTCTCCGGCGTCCATGTGCTGCTGTTCCCGCCGGCCGTCCTGGGCGGCAAGGCCGACATCCCGCTGACCGTGCTGCAGGCGCTCGCCTCGGGGCGACCGTCGATCCTCAGCGACCTCCCCCAGTTCGCCGACTTCGGGCACGCGGTGCTGCGGGCCCCGGCGGGCGACGCGCGCCGCACCGGGCAGCAGCTGGCCTGGCTGCTCGACCAGCCGCGCTCCTGGGACGTGCTCGCCGACCGGGGCCGGGCGCTCGTGGAGGACCACTTCGGTCCCGAGCGGTTCGCGGCCCGGTACGGGGCCCTGTACCGGGAGCTGCTGTCATGACGGCACCGCGCTGGAGGGGCTCCCGGAGGGCGCCGGCGACGCTGGTGGCGCTCGCCGTGCTCCTGCCGCTGGTGGGGGCGTTCGGCGGTCCTCGCGACGAGCGGCCGGATCCGGAGCCGTACCTGTACGGCACGCTCCAGACCGATCCGGACCGGGCGCTCATCGAGTACGAGAACGGCATCCGGGTGGCCCATCTCGAGATCGACTGGAGCAGGTTCGAGCCCGAACCCGGCGTGTACGACGAGGACTACGCGCGCGAGGTGCGGGACCGGCTGGACGTCTTCCACGGGGCGGGGCTGCGGGTCGAGGCGGGGCTCGGCCTGAACGATCCGCCGCGCTGGCTGCCGGACGCCTTCCCGGAGTCCGTCTACGTGAACCAGTTCGGCGAGCGGTCCGCCGACACCCCCAACATCGTGTTCAGCGCGCCCGTACGGGACCACATCGCCGAGTACGCGCGCGCGGTGGACCGGCTGATCGGTCTCGGGAACTTCTGGGCGATCCGCGTCGGCGTCAACGCGAGCGGCGAGTTCGCCTACCCCGGCCCGACCTCGGAGGACGGCGGTCCCGGCGCGTTCTGGGCGTACGACAGCCACGCGCAGCGCAGCACCCCGTACCCGGGGTGGCGGCCCGGGGAGCGCACCTACCACGGGAAGCCGTTCACCCCGGAGCAGGTGGCCCACTGGTACGACTGGTACGTCGGGAAGCTGGCCGGGGCCGTGAACTGGCAGCTCGGCCTGTACACCTCGCTCGGGTACGAGGGGACGCTCAAGGTCCTGGTTCCGGGGGGCGGTTTCTACCCCTCGGACCTGCGGGCGGCGGTCGACGCCGGGCTCGTCGGCTCGCCGTCGATCCGGCTCGTGTCGCGCGGCGCCGGGTTCTTCCTGACGCTCCCCCTGGTCGAACACCGGGACACGGTGCGGATCGTCACCACCGCCCTGGTGGACGGCACGGGCGAACCCGTGGACAACGGCTGCGAGCCCGCCGACGCGAGGACGGACGTCGACGCCCCGGACGACGCGTCGGTGCGCGACTGGTCCTCGGCGCGGTGGGTGGTGGCGGTGGCCAGGAGCGCGGGCTTCACCCGGCTGACCGGAGAGAGCGCGGGGCCGCAGGTCTCCCCGTACCGGCCCGGGGTGACGGAGACGGCGTACCGGCAGATGGCGTCCTGCGGGCTCGAGGGGATGATGTGGGCCTTCGACGGCAACCTGTACGACGGGACGCCCGGCTCGTCCCTGCGGGAGTACGCGGAGACGATCCGCCGTCATCCCTGAGGCACGGGGGCGTCGGCAGGGGTCGGGGGCCCGGTCGGCGGCCCGTCCGGCCGCTCGGCGCTGAGGAGCAGGATGCCGGTGTCCCCGTACTCGGGCAGGGTGAGGTCCTTGGCGACCCGGGCGATCCGCAGACCGGTGGTACGGGGGGCGAAGACGGCCCGCAGGGCGGCTTCGTCGACCGGGCAGGCGGGCCAGACAGGTCCCGCGCCGATGCGGTAGCTCGGCATGCGTTCCATGAACGCGGCGAGGAGCCGTCCGCCGGGGCGGACCGCGTGGACGAAGGCGTCGCAGAACAGGGTGAACTCGGCGGAGTCCTCGGTGACGCTCTCGGCGACGAAGTTCATCGAGGCGAGGTCGTACGTGCCGGGCACGAGGTCGTCGACGGTTCCGGGCACGACCCGCACCGGGCGCAGCGCCTCGGTACCGCTCTCGGGGAGGGCGGGGTCGAGGGAGCGGCACAGGGCGTAGAAGGGCTGCCAGCTGGCGTCGGGACCCCGGTCGAGCTGGCGGCGCAGATAGCGGAGGTTGGCGGCGCTGGGTTCGAGGGCGTCGATCCGGCGGCTCGCGGCGCCCGCGAGCATCAGGGGGTAGAGGTTGGGGCCCGCGCCGAGTTCGAGGGTGCGGGCCAGGCTGCCCGGGGCGATGCGCCGGTAGACGGCGGCGTGGTGGTGGATGACGTCGATGTCGCAGGGGTGGAGCCGGCGGTAGTTCTCGGCCAGGTAGTCGGTGACGGGCCAGGCGTCCCAGTCGGCGTCCTGGTTGCGGCGCGCCCGGGTCGTGCCCATCACGGCGGCTCCGGGGTCCGGCCGGCCGTGACGGCGGAGGTGCGTGCGGCGTCCGCGGCCTGCAGGGAGAAGCGTGCGGCGAGCTCGGTGAGCGCCGTGCAGAGTTCCTCGATCTCCTCGTCGGTGTTGGCGGCGGTGATCTGGACGCGGAAGCCGACCCGGTCGCGCGGGACGAGCGGGTAGGAGGCGAGCGTCACGTAGATGCCGTGCTCCCAGAGGAACGCCGCGACCCGGTCGAGGTCGTCGGCGTCGGCGAGCGGGATCTCGATGATCGGCAGTCCGTCGGTGTTGGGAGTGGCGATGCCGAGTGCGCGGACGTGGGCGAGCACCCGGGCCGTCTTGCGGTAGAGACCGGCCCGGATCTCGTCCCCGCGCGCGTCGTTGACGTCGAGTCCGGCCAGGGCGGTGGCGAGCGACGCGGTCGGCGAGGGGCCGGAGTAGAGGTACGGGGCCGCCGCCACCTTCAGATGGTCCTTGAGCCACTTCGGGACGGCGAGGAAGGCGAGCAGGGAGGAGAACGCCTTGGAGAAGCCGCCGACCAGGACCAGGTCGTCGTAGGTCTCGCCGAGGTGACGGACGATGCTGTTGCCGCGCGAGCCGTAGGGGCTGGTCTCGCCGGGCAGCCGCTCTCCGATGACCCCGAAGCCGTGGGCGTCGTCGATGTACAGCAGGGCGCCGTTCTCGCGGGAGACCCGGGCCAGGGTGGGGAGGTCGGGGAAGTTGCCGGTCATGCTGTTGACGCCGTCCATGCAGATGAGGCGGTTGGCGTCGGCGGGCGCGCCGCGCAGCAGCGCCTCCAGTTCGTCGGGCCGTTCGGCGTGGAAGCGGTGGATCTCGGCGCCCTGGCCGCGGGCGGCGACGCAGCCGTCGTACACGGTGCGGTGGGCCTGCGCCTCGACGAAGACCTGTCCGGTGCCGGCGAGGAGCGGGATCACCGACTGGTGGATGAGGGTGATGGTGGGCAGCAGCAGGGTGTCGGAGGCGCCGAGGAGTTCGGTGAGCCGCTCCTCGATCCGGGGATAGAGCCGCGGGCTGCCGATCAGCCGGGACCAGCTGGGATGGGTGCCCCAGCGCCTGACCTCCGGCTCGATCGACTCGATGACCGTCGGATCGAGGTCGAGGCCCAGGTAGTTGCAGGAGGCGAAGTCGATGAGCCAGTCGTCACCGACCCGGATGCGGCGGCCGTCGATCTCGTCGATGACGGCGTCGCACATGCGGCTGGTGCGGTGGAGGTGTTCGAGGTCGCGCCAGCGGGAGGCCCGCGGGGGGTGTCCCGCACGGGCGGCGGGGCGGACGGCGGGCCGGGCGGGCGGACGCTCGCCGGACGGCGGGGCGCGGTGCAGATAGGACTCGGCCTGGTGGGCGGTCATGGGGCGGGCGAAGAGATAGCCCTGCCCGTAGCGGCAGCCCATGTCGGCGAGGAGGGCCCGCTGTTCCTCGTTCTCGATGCCCTCGGCGACGACCTGGAGGCCGAGGACGTCGGCGATGCGCACGATGCCCTCCACGAGCGCCACCTGCTGCGGGTCGGTCGTGATGTTGTCGATGAACGACTTGTCGACCTTCAGGACGTCGATGGGGAACTCGCGGAGGTAGCTGAGCGAGGAGAACCCGGTGCCGAAGTCGTCGATGGCGATGGAGACGCCGAGGTCCTTCAGGGCGGCCATGGTGGTCCTGATCTGGGCGTCCCTGCGCATCAGGACGGTCTCGGTCAGCTCCAGGACGAGGGAGCCGGGCGCGAGCCCGGAGGAGTGCAGGGTGCGGCGCACTCCTTCGAGGAATCCCGGGTCGCGGAACTGGCGGGCGGAGACGTTGACGCTTGCGTAGAGAGGGGACTTGCGGGGGCGGGCGCGCTGCCAGCGGGCGATGTCGAGCGCGGCGTGTTCGAGGACCCAGGCACCGAGCGGCATGATGTGGCCGCTCTCCTCGGCCAGGGCGATGAACTGGTCCGGCGGGACCATGCCGCGGCGGGCGTGCGGCCAGCGGATGAGCGCTTCGAGGCCGGCCGGCGCACCGTCGCGCACCTCGACGATCGGCTGGTAGCGCAGGGCGAACGCCTTGTCGGCGATGGCCGTGTCCATGCCCGCCTGGAGTTCGTGCCGGGCGACGAGCCGGGAGTGGAACTCGGGGTGGAAGAGCCGCCAGCGCTTCTTGCCGGCCGCCTTGGCCGCGTACAGGGCGAGGTCGGCGTGGCCGAGGAGTTCCTCGGCGTGGGCGCTGTCGAGGACGGTCGCGATGCCGACGCTCGTCGACACCGACACGGCGCCGTCGGTGAGGTGGAAGGGCTGGCTGAGGGTGTGCACGATCTCCGCCGCGAGGGTCTCGGCGTCGCGGGGTTCGCGCGCGCCCTCGATGAGGACGGCGAACTCGTCGCCGCCGAGCCGGGCAGCGGTGTCGGTGAGCCGCAGGACGGAGGTGAGGCGGCGGGCGACGGCGACCAGGAGTTCGTCGCCGACGGAGTGTCCCATGGTGTCGTTGACGACCTTGAAGTCGTCGAGGTCGACGAAGAGCATGCAGGTCAGGGTGGATTCGCGGCGTCCCCTGAGCAGGGCGCGCTCGACGCGTTCGAGGAGCAGGACGCGGTTGGGGAGCCCGGTGAGGGAGTCGTGGAAGGCCCGGTGGGTCAGCTCGCGTTCCAGTTTCCGTTGCTCGGTCACGTCGCGGAGGGTGAGGACGAGGCCGTGCACGGTGTGTTCGTCGCGGAGGTTGCTGCAGCGGACCTCCACCTCCAGGTCGGCCTGCCCGCCGTGGAGGAGCTTCCAGTCGTCCCGGGCGTCGACGGAGGCCCGGGTGCGCGCGTCGGCCAGGACGCGCAGGGCGGAGGCGGTGTCCGCGGGGGCGATGAGGTCGGTGAGGGGGGTGCCGGGGAGCAGGGAGCGGCCGAACATGGACTCGGCGGAGGGGCTCGCGTACCGGACGGTGTCGTCGTCGTCCACGATGAGGATGACGTCTGAGGTGTTGTGCACGAGGGTACGGAAGTAGGCCTCGCTGGTACGGCGGTTCACCTCCTCGCTGAGGGCGAAGCGTTCGAGTGCGAGCGCCGCCTGGGAGGCGAGGGACTGGGCCGGGCCGGAGATCTCCGCGAGCTTCTTCTCCGGGCCGGCGATGAGCAGGACGCCGAGCAGCGGTTCGGGGCCCGCCGGGGCCTGGAGTTCCAGGGGGCAGAGCAGCGCGAAGGTCTCGGGGGCGAGCTCCGCGGCGACGGCGGGGTCGAGCCGGGAGACGGGGAGGAGCCGGGTGCCGTCGGAGACGGTGTCGGGCCAGGCGGTCTCCGGGGAGTCGTGCGTCCGGTCGGCGGGGGGACGGTCCGGACCGGTGGGGGGACGGGCCCGGCCGGGCCCGGACGCGGCGGAGTGCCCGGCCCCGCCGGACCCCTTCGTGGGCGGCGTCGATTCGTACGACGTCCGCGTCGGCGTCGGCGTCGGCGTCGGCGTCGGCGCGTTCGACGTCCGGTGAGCCGAGGCCGGGGGCCGGGTCAGGTCGTCCGTGCGGCAGCTCCACGGGTGGGCGGCGGTGGCCACGCCGCTCAGACCGCCCCGGCGGTCCCGGGTGAGCAGGAGGACCCGGTGCCCGGTGCCGGGGCCGAAGAGGGTGGCGGACGCCGTCTCCACGGCTCCGGCGACCTCGCGGGGGCTCAGGGCGGCGACGAGGGAGGCGGCGGCGATCCGGAGGCTGCGTTCGCGCGCCTCGGCCTTGCCGTGGTCGTTCATCATGCCCCAGAGGCGGGCGAGGACCAGCAGGAACATCAGCGCCGAGAAGATCGCGATGACGGCGATGTCCTGGTCGCGGTCGTGCCGCAGCGACTGGAACAGCAGCAGGGCGGGGGCGACGAGCGAGGCGCCCGCGAGGAGGGCGAGCCGTCGCTCGGCCACGTGCGGCGCGGGTTCGGGCGCGCGCTCGGTGAGCCCGGTCATCGAGGGGTGGAGGGCGGCGAGCCCCCAGGCGGTGAAGAAGACGACCCAGCCGAGGTCCCAGGGGGTGCCGACCTGCCAGGTGCCGCGCAGCTGGAGCGTGCCGTAGATGACGTCGGAGGCGAGGATGCCGCAGGTGCCGAGGGTGAGGAGCTGCACGGACCGGGATCTGAGGCCGCCGGGTACGAGGAGCCGGGCGAGCATGGCGAGCATCAGCACGTCGCCGAGGGGATAGGCGATGGAGATGGCCTTCTCGGTCCAGCTCATGTCCTCGCTCCTGGCCAGCGGGGTGATGAGGTTGACCCAGGAGAGCAGGGCGAGGCCGGAGGTGAGGATCAGGGCGTCGAGGACGACGCCGAGGTCGCGGCCGACGGCCCGGTAGCGGATGAAGCCGAACAGGCCGATGGCGAACAGGGGGTACGTGGCCAGGTAGAGGGCGTCGGCGACGGAGGGGAACGGCCTGGTCTGGCCGAAGAAGGCCTCCAGCGCGTTGTACGCCGTGTCGCCGCCCACGAAGGCGAGGTTGGCGGCGGCCAGCACGAGCCAGGGCCAGCGCCGGGACGGCTGGTGGAGGTGGACGCCGACGAGGATGGCGCCGACGCCGCCGAGCCCGATGAGCGCCCACAGCACGGTGTGCCGCTCGGGGAACTGCAGATAGGCGGCCGTCAGCCCCGCCACGATCACGAGGTACACCAGGGTCCATCGGCGCAGTGACCCGGTCGCTGTGAACGGCCGGTTCGGCTGGCGCAGCGACATCGTCGACCGCCCCCTTGCCGGGTCGGACGGACGCCGTCGGGAGCGCCCTGTTCGCGGATTGGACCCCGTACGGTGTCCATTCTCCGGGGCGCCCGGGGCCCCTGCATCTCGGAGCCGATCGGGTGGGGGCCGCAGCGCCGACGAGGGCGGGGTGTCCCCACGTCAGGAGGAGGCGGGCGGCCGGAGGGATTCGGCGTCGGGACGGGGCGGCCGGGGGCCGTGTCGGAACGGGGAAGCCGGAGGCCGTGTCGGAACGGGGAAGCCGGAAGCCGGAGGCCGTGTCGGGACGGGGCGGCCGGAGGGACTCCTCGTCAAGAGGAGGCGCGGACCACGAGTTCCGTCGGGAGGATCCGGCGGGGCTGCTCGTCCGGCCCGCCGGGCGCGGCGATCTCCTGGAGCAGCAGCCGGGCCATGGTGCGGCCCATCTCCTCGATGGGCTGCCGGACGCTGGTCAGCGGCGGGTCCATGTGCCGGGCGACGGCCGAGTCGTCGACGCCGACGAGCGCCACGTCCTCCGGGACCCGGCGGCCCGCCTCGCGCAGGACGCCGCGCGCGCCCGCGGCCATGACGTCGGACGCGGCGAAGACGGCGTCCAGGTCCGGCCTGCGGTCCAGGAGTCGGCGCATGGCGCGCCGCCCGCCCTCCTCGGTGAAGTCCCCGGTGGCGACGAGCCCTTCGTCGGCGGCCAGTCCTGCCTCCGCCAGGCCCTCCCGGTAGCCGTCGAGACGGCAGCGGGCCACGTACATGTCGAGCGGTCCGGTGATCGTGGCGACGGCACGGCGGCCGCGCGCGGCGAGATGGCCGACGGCGGTCCGGCCGGCGCCGGTGTTGTCGGAGTCGACGAAGGCGACGCGCTCGTCCTCGGTGCGGCGGCCGTTGAGGACGGCGGGCAGGCCGAGGGCGCGGACCTGGTCGGGCAGGGGGTCGGAGCCGTGCACGGAGACGAGGAGGACGCCGTCGACGCGCTGGGCCGCGAGGTACTGCTCGAAGCGCTGCCGCTCCTGCTCGCTGCGGATCAGCGTGAGCAGCAACTGCTTGTCGGCGTCGGCGAGTTCGCCGCTGACGCCGCGGATGATGTCGAGGAAGTACGGCTCCGCGAAGAGCCGGGCCTCGGTCTCGGGGATGACGAGCGCGACGGCGTCGGTCCGGCTGCCCGCCAGGGCGCGGGCGGCCCGGTTCGGTACGTAGCCGAGTTCGGCGACGGCCCGCTCGACGGCGGCCTTGGCCTGTTCGCTCACCCTCGGGGAGCCGTTGATGACCCGGGAGACGGTGCCGCGGCCGACTCCGGCCCTGGCCGCGACCTCCTCAAGGGTGGGCCTGCCGGTCTGCCGCCCGCTCACCGCCATGTGCCGCTTCTCCCCTCGGGCCGCCGCCCCGCCTGCGTGTGCACGCGAACCTATCAGGCGGGGCGAGGCGGTCCCGGGCGCCGCGGAAGGGCCCGGGGAACGCTCAGGCGCCGGTCGGGGCGAGCTCGGCCATGGCGCCCCAGCCCTGCTGCGGGACCTCGACGTTGATGATCTCGGGGGTGGTGGCGATGGCTCCGGCCATGGCCTCGAGACCGGCGGTGAAGTGCGGGGAGGCGACGTGTGCCGCACCCGCCTCGGCGTCCGCGAAGGCCTCGAGGAGGACGAAGACGTTCGGGTCGTCGACGCTGCGGGACCAGTCGAAGAAGAGGTTGCCGGGCTCCTCGCGGGTGGCGCGGGTGAAGTCGGCGACCAGGTCGAGCCAGCGGTCGGCGTGGTCGGGGCGGGCGGTGAAACGTACGGCGATGAAGATCATGCGACCAGCCTGCGGCGCCCCGGCCGGCACGGCCAGTCGGCCGGCTCAGGATTCCGGCAGGGCCGGAAACTCCGGTACGGCGCGGGTGAGCGCCGCCCGGATCTCGCCCTGCCGCCGCCCGAAGTCGGCGGTGGGCAGCGAGACCGACAGGGCGTGCACGATGCCGTCGCCGCGCTCGGGCAACGCGACGGCGAGACAGGTGTACGCGAGGTCCGCCTCGCCCACGGACACGGCGATGCCCTGCCCGCGCACCCGGTCGACCTCGGCCTCGAAGCGCTCGGCGCTGGTGATCGTCCGCTCGGTGAAACGCGCCATCCCGTGCTCCGCGAGATAGCGGCGGCGCAGCGGCCGCGGCAGTGCGGCGAGCAGGGCCTTGCCGTGGGCGGTCGCGTGGGCGCGCTGCTCGGGCCCCGGCGCGAAGGGGTGGGCGGCGTCGGTGACGGGGGCGGTGGTGTCGACGACGGTGATCAGGCCGTCGCGGTAGGCGGTGTGGTAGGCCTCCGCGCCCGTGGCCCGCCGCAGCCGGCCGAGGAGTTCACCGGTGCCGGCGCCGAGCCCGTGGTGCCGCTGGTGGGAGCGGTGCAGGGCCGGGACGCGGGGCCCGGGGGCGTACCCCTCGGCGGTGCGGACGAGGTAGCCGCGCGCGAGCAGGGGTCCGGTCAGGTGGTAGACGGTCGAGAGGGCGCATCCGAGGCGCCTGGCCAGCGCCTTCGCCCCGACGGGCCGGTCGGCGTCGGCGACGGCGTCGAGGACGGCGAGGGCCCGGTCGACGGACTGGGGCCCGGAGCTCGGGGACGGGTCAGGCATCGGTCCAGCTTAGGCGGGCGGCGAGGCCGGGGTGGGGCCGCCGCGCGTCCCCGCTCCGGGGCGCCGGCACGGTCGCCGGGGAAGCCCCGCGCCCTCACGCGGGGAAGCCTCGTGCCCTCACGCGGGGATTCTCCGCGCCCTCTCGGGGACTCTCCGCGCCCCAACGCGGGGACTCTCCGTACCCGCGTTGGGGCGCTCCGTATCCCCGCAGGTCAAACCCCCCTTATGTGCATAAGACACTCTTTCGGCGTACCGTCTAGTGTTCCCCTGATCCTCGACGCCACGGGAGAGCGCGTGCCCCGCTCCACGACCGACCATGCCCCGACGCCCCGCGAGGGGCGCCGTCCGCGTCTCCGGACAGCGGCGATCGCGACAGGCGTGGTCGCCGTCGCCGCGGGCGGCCTGTACGTGGCGGGGCTCGTCGCCACCGGCGACGACATATCCGCCGGCACCCGTGTCGGCGGCGTCGACATCGGCGGCATGAGCCGCGCCGACGCCGAGGCCAGACTGGCGGCCGAGGCACCGGCCGCGTGGAGCGCGCCGATACCCGTGCGGGTCGGCGACAGCGCCTCGACCGTGGCGCCCGCGTCCGCCGGTCTCACCGTGGACGTGGCGAAGACCGCCGAGCTGGCGGCCGATCCCTCCCGCGACCCGTTCACCGTCATCGGCCGCCTCTTCTCGTCCGGCGACCGCGAGATCCAGCCGGTCCTCGCCTACGACGCGGGCAAGGCGAACGCCGCCGTGGCCGAGCTGGCCAGGAAGAACGACCGCGCGGTGCGCGAGGGGGCCGTGGCCTTCCGCGAGGGCAAGGCCGTCGCGACCCGTCCCGTCACGGGCCAGAAGCTGGACACGGGCAAGGCCGTCGAGACCCTGCGCGCCGCCTACCCCGCCACCGGTGCCTCGCCCGTCACGCTTCCCGTCGCCGTGACCGAGCCGAAGCTGCCCGCGGCCGAGGTGAACCGCTTCCTCGACACGTACGCGAAGCCCGCCGTCTCGGGACCCGTGACGCTCACGGCGGGCGCGGACCGGCTGCGGATCTCCGCCGCGACGCTCGGCGACCACCTCACCGTGAAGAACGACAACGGCCGGCTGACCGCCGCCCTGGACGCCGATGCGCTGCTGCGCGACCCGGACGTGGCGGACCCGGTCTCCTCGCTGACGGGCGCGCCCGTGGAGGCGACCCTCGGCGTGCGGGACGGCAGGGTCGTCGTCGAGTCGGAGGGCAGGCCGGGGCACGAGGTGACCGCGAAGGCCCTCGGCGACGCCGTGCGCCCGCTGCTGACCCGCTCGGGCGACGCCGCGCGTACCGGCGCCGTGGCCACGACGGTGACGCAGCCCGAGCTGACGTCCGACTCCCTGGCGCGTCTCGGGATCACCGAGCAGATGTCGACGTTCACGGTGAACTTCCCGAGCGCTCCGTACCGGACGACGAACATCGGCCGGGCCGCCGAGCTCATCAACGGTTCGATCGTCCAGCCGGGCGAGGTCTGGAGCTTCAACAGGACGGTCGGCGAGCGCACCCCGGACAACGGCTTCGTCGACGGCACGATGATCCTGGACGGCCAGTACCGCTCCGCGCCCGGCGGCGGTGTGTCGGCGATGGCCACCACCATGTTCAACGCCATGTTCTTCGCCGGGGTGAAGCCCGTCGAGTACGGCGCCCACTCCTTCTACATCGAGCGCTACCCGGCGGGCCGCGAGGCGACCGTCGCCTGGGGCCAGCTCGACCTGAAGTTCCGGAACGACTCCGGGAAGCCGATCTACATCAAGGCCGGCGCGACGGACTCGTCCGTCACCGTGAGCTTCCTCGGGACGAAGAAGTACGACTCCGTGGAGGCGGTCGCCGGCGAGCGCACCAACCTCACGGAGCCGAAGAAGGCCGAGGGCACCGGCAAGGCCTGTGTGCCGCAGCCGCCGCTGCAGGGCTTCGACATCTCGGTGGACCGGGTCTTCAAGAACGACGGCGCCGAGGTCAAGCGGGAGACGTTCAAGACCCACTACACCCCGCGCGACGAGGTCACCTGCAAGCCGGTCGACAAGCCCGACAAGGAGACGGACGCCAGGTGACCGGCGTGCGGCCGGTGGGGAGACGGACGCCCGGAAGGGTGTCTTCCCGTACGGCCGGGGCATGACTCCGGAGCACGGCCCACCAGGCCAGGGCCGCCCTCAACCGTCCGGAGGCCCGCCTTGGCGCAGCGCAGCGACCCCTTCGAGCGGCTCCTCTCCGACGCGGTGCGCGCGGGCGTCTGCCCCGGCATGGTCTGGGCCGTGGGCGACGCCCGTACGACCCTGTCGGCGGGGGCCGTCGGTCTGCTCGACCCGGCGCGGCCGGAGGAACCGATGCGCCACGACACGCTGTTCGACGTGGCGAGCCTCACCAAGATCCTCGCCGTCTGGGCCGTGATCGGCACCCTCGTCGACGCCGGGAAGCTCGATCCGACGGCCCCGCTGGGCGGTTACTGGCCCGAGGCGGCGGGGCGGCCGCTCGGCGACGTGACGGCACATCACCTCCTCACCCACACCGCGGGCATGCCGCTTCGCGCCAACCTCCGGCACCTCTACGGCTCCGATCCGCAGGACGTGCGGGACGGCGTCCTCGCCGAGCGGCTCAGGCACCGGCCCGGGGAGGCCGTCGCGTACACCGACCGGGCGGCCCTGATCCTCGGCTACCTCGCCGAGCACCTCACCCGCCGCCCGCTCCCCCGGCTCGCCGAGGAGCGGGTCTGGACCCCGCTCGGGATGACGGAGACCCGGTACGGTCCGCTGCCCGCCGCGCTCAGGGAGCGGTGCGCGCCCACCGAGTACGACGAGGAGAGCGGCCGGCACCTCAAGGGCACCGTCCACGACTTCTCGGCCCGGCTGCTCGGCGGCGCCTGCGGGATCGCGGGGGTCTTCACGACCACCGGCGACGTCGGACGGTTCCTGCGGCACCTGCTCGCCCCGGTGCCCGGCACCTTCTCGGCCGAGTGGACGGCCTGCTCGCTCCGTGTGCGGACCGGCGGCCTCGAACCTCCCCGCGGGCTGTTCTGGCACCCGGCGCCGGGCACGCGACCCGCGGACGGCGTCTGGTCCCACTTCGGCTTCACGGGCACGGGCATGTGGGTCTCGCCGACCCGGGACCGCTGGGCGGTCCTCCTCACCAACCGTCTCCATCTGACCCGGGATCCCGGCCCCCTGGCCCGCGTCAGGGAGGTGTTCAGGACCCTCGCCTTCCCGTGACCCCGCCCGGGCGGGGACGGGCAGGTCGTGAGCTTGGACACCCCTCTGATGGAGCAATCAGACCGGGGGTTACCATATGAGCGCCGCCTAGCTCGAAAGATAAACTTGTGACTGTCAATGACGACTCGTTCACCAGCTGGAAGAACCGCGAGGAGATCGCGGAGTCGATGATCCCGATCATCGGGAAGCTGCACCGGGAGCAGGACATCACCGTCCTGGTCCACAGCCGCTCCCTGGTGAACAAGTCGGTGGTCAGCATCCTCAAGACCCACCGGTTCGCCCGCCAGATCGCCGGCGAGGAACTGTCGGTCACCGAGACGCTTCCGTTCCTCCAGACGCTCACCACCCTCGATCTCGGCCCGTCCCAGATCGACATCGGCATGCTGGCCGCCGAGTACAAGACCGACAACCGCGGTCTCACGGTGGAGGAGTTCACCGCCGAGGCCGTCGCCGGTGCCACCGGTGAGAACAAGATCGAGCGCCGCGACGGACGCGACGTCGTCCTCTACGGCTTCGGCCGCATCGGCCGCCTCGTCGCCCGCCTCCTCATCGAGAAGGCCGGCTCGGGCAACGGTCTGCGCCTGCGCGCGATCGTCGTCCGCGGCGGCGGTGAGCAGGACCTGGTGAAGCGCGCCTCGCTGCTGCGCCGTGACTCCATCCACGGCCAGTTCCAGGGCACGATCACGGTCGACGAGGCGAACAGCACGATCGTCGCCAACGGCAACACGATCAAGGTGATCTACGCCAACGACCCCTCCGAGGTCGACTACACGGCGTACGGCATCGAGAACGCCATCCTCATCGACAACACCGGCAAGTGGCGCGACCGCGAGGGCCTCTCGAAGCACCTGCGCCCCGGCATCGACAAGGTCGTCCTGACCGCGCCCGGCAAGGGCGACGTGCCGAACATCGTGCACGGCGTCAACCACGACACGATCAAGCCGGACGAGCAGATCCTCTCCTGCGCCTCCTGCACCACCAACGCGATCGTGCCGCCGCTGAAGGCGATGGACGACGAGTACGGCGTGCTCCGCGGTCACGTGGAGACGGTCCACTCGTTCACGAACGACCAGAACCTCCTGGACAACTACCACAAGGCGGACCGCCGCGGCCGTTCCGCGCCGCTGAACATGGTGATCACCGAGACCGGTGCCGCCTCGGCCGTCGCCAAGGCGCTGCCGGAGCTCAAGGCCCCGATCACGGGCAGCTCGATCCGCGTCCCCGTCCCGGACGTCTCGATCGCGATCCTGAGCCTGCGCCTGGGCCGCGAGACCACCCGCGACGAGGTCCTCGAGTACCTCCGCGACGTCTCGCTGCACTCGCCGCTGAAGCGTCAGATCGACTTCACCACGGCCCCCGACGCGGTCTCGATGGACTTCGTGGGCTCGCGCCACGCGTCGATCGTCGACGCCGGCGCGACCAAGGTCGACGGCGACAACGCGATCCTCTACCTCTGGTACGACAACGAGTTCGGCTACTCGTGCCAGGTCATCCGGGTCGTCCAGCACGTCTCCGGCGTGGAGTACCCGACCTTCCCGGCCCCGGCGGTCTGATCTCCACCCGCCCACCGGCACGGCGGCGCGCCGCACTTCCTCCGGGAGGTGCGGCGCGCCGCCGTCCGCCGTCCCCCTTCCTCTCCCGCCGCGCGAACCGACCGCCTCCGAGCGGCGTCCCTCCCCGCATGGACACGTTCACGCACGGGATACGCCAGCTCCTGCGGTTCGCGGTACTGGAGGTGCGGTGCTGCGCCTTCGCCGTCGCGCTCGTCGGGGGGATCGCCGTCTCGTCCCTGCTGCCCGAGCTGCCGATCGCCCGCTACGACCTGCTGCTCCTGTACGGGATCGGCCTCACCGTCGTGGCCTGGAGGGTCGGGTGGGACACGGGGCGGGACATCGCGGTGATCGCCGCCTGCCACGCCACGGGCCTGCTCTTCGAGTTGGTCAAGGTACGGATGGGCTCGTGGAGTTATCCGGAGGACGCGCTGACGAAGGTCGGCGGGGTGCCGCTGTACGGCGGGTTCCTGTACGCGGCGCTCGGGAGTTACGTCTGCCGGGCCCGGCGCCTGTTCGACCTGCGGCTGACGGGGTACCGGCCGCGTGCGACGGCCGCGCTCGCCGCCGCCGTGTACGTCAACTTCTTCAGCCACCACTGGCTGCCCGACGCCCGCTGGGCCCTGGCGGCGCTGCTCCTCGTGGCGACGGCGGGGACCTGGGTGCGGTTCCGGGTCGGCGACCGGGACCACCGGATGCCGCTGGCCCTGTCGTTCGTCCTGATCGGCTTCTTCCTCTGGGTCGCGGAGAACGCGGCCACGTACGTCGGCGCCTGGAGCTATCCGGACCAGCTGGACGGCTGGCAGCCGGTGTCCCTCGCCAAGTTCGGCGCCTGGGCGCTGCTGATGACGGTCACGTTCGTCCTGGCAATGTCTTCCCGGTCGGCACGACACGAGAATTGAAGCAATTCGGTGCACGGGTGCAGGGGACGTGGTACAGTCGACAGCAGTTGCAGTCGTGGTTCCCAAAGAAACTTACAAGTGCCTTTGACGATTCGACATCGTCAGGCACTTTCTGTGTTTTCGGTGCAGTTTTCCGGACGGGGCAATCATCACGGCGACTCCGGGGTCCGCACAGTGCGGCCCCCAGGGCTACGCCCCGAAGGAGAATTGACATGGCTAACGGCACCGTGAAGTGGTTCAACGCTGAAAAGGGCTTCGGCTTCATCGAGCAGGAGGGTGGCGGCCCGGACGTCTTCGCCCACTACTCCAACATCGCCACCTCTGGCTTCCGTGAGCTCCAGGAAGGCCAGAAGGTGACCTTCGACGTCACGCAGGGCCAGAAGGGCCCCCAGGCGGAGAACATCCTCCCCGCCTGACGTTGACACGTCCGACGCAGCCGGTGTCCTCACCCGTGTGGTGAGGGCCCCGGCTCGTCGCATTTTCCAGGCTTTTCCAGATATTCCCGGGCTTTTCACCGACCGGCCGCCGATTTCATCCCCTCGGCGTGGCCGGATCCGTACGCCTGTGGCATTCGGTACGTTCCAGTAATTCATCGGGCCCGCGGCCCCTCGCGAATTCCTCGAAGCGCACCGTTTCGAGGAGGACCCATGAACACCACGAACAACGCGAACAGCGCCCCCCGTACGGACCGGGCAGGACGCGGCACCTCCGGCGGGGACGAATGGGCGGCGCTGCCCGCCGGCACCCCGGCCCTGCCGCCCGCCGCCACCTTCGCCGAGCTCGACCTGCCGGCCGAGGTCCACGCCGTCCTCACCGGGCTCGGCGTCGACACGCCGTTCCCGATCCAGTCCGCGACGCTCCCCGACGCCCTCGCCGGCCGCGACGTCCTGGGCCGCGCGCGCACCGGATCCGGCAAGACGCTCGCCTTCGGCCTGCCCCTGCTGGCCCGTATCGCCGGCCGGCGCGCCGATGCCCGCAAGCCGCTCGCGCTGGTCCTCGTGCCCACCCGCGAACTGGCCCAGCAGGTGACGGACGCCCTCGACCCCTTCGCCCGGGCCCTCAAGCTGCGCCTGGCCACCGTCGTCGGCGGCATGTCGATCGGCCGGCAGGCCACGGCTCTGCGCGACGGGGCCGAGGTCCTGATCGCCACGCCCGGCCGGCTCATGGACCTCGTCGAGCGCAAGGACTGCCGCCTGGACCGGGTGGGCGCGACCGTACTCGACGAGGCCGACCAGATGGCCGACATGGGCTTCATGCCGCAGGTCACCGAGCTCCTCGACCTGGTGCCCGCCGGGGGCCAGCGGCTGCTGTTCTCCGCCACGCTCGACCGCAACGTCGACCTCCTGGTCGAGCGTTACCTCACGGACCCGGTCGTCCACTCCGTCGACCCGTCGGCGGCGTCCGTCTCCACGATGGAGCACCACGTGCTCCATGTGCACGGCGCCGACAAGTTCGCCACCGCCACGGAGATCGCCGCCCGCGAAGGCCGGGTCATCATGTTCCTGGCGACCAAGGCCTCCGTCGACCGGTTCACCAAGCACCTCCTCGGCAGCGGCGTGCGCGCCGCCGCGCTGCACGGCGACAAGTCCCAGCCGCTGCGGACCCGCACCCTGGACCGCTTCAGGACCGGCGAGGTCCCCGTGCTCGTCGCCACCAACGTGGCGGCGCGCGGCATCCACGTCGACGAGCTCGACCTCGTCGTCAACGTCGACCCGCCCGCCGACCACAAGGACTATCTGCACCGCGGCGGACGCACCGCCCGCGCCGGAGAGTCCGGGGTCGTCGTCACCCTGGTCACCCCCGAGCAGCAGCGTGACGTGGCCCGGCTCATGGCCGATGCCGGCATCCGTCCCCAGGTCACCAAGGTCCGGTCGGGCGAGGCCGCGCTGAGCCGCATCACCGGCGCCCGTACCCCCTCGGGCGTGCCCGTCGGCGGCGCCGCGCCCAGCCAGGAGGGCAGCAAGCGCGGCGGGGCGGCCTTCCGCGGCATGGGCACCGTCCCGGGCCGCCCGGGCCGTGCCAAGAACGAGTCCCGCAAGGCCGCCGAGGCCCGCAAGACGGCCGAGGCGAGGCAGGCGGCCCGCATCCGCCGCGGCAAGTAGGCGGCTCCCCGCGGGGCATGCCGGCGAAGGACCGCCTGCCCCTGCTCCCTGCCCGGCTCCGCCGGCCGCGACGGCGGCCGGGCGCTCCACCGTCCGCAGACCAGAGGAGACCCGTGAGGAACAACGACCCGTGGGACACGATCCGATCGCTCGCCGCGCGGTTCGCGGAGTTCGACGCCGAGCGGGGGCTCGCGGCGGAGGAGCAGTGGACGCTGCAGGTGCTCAAGCTCTCCGAGGAGGTGGGTGAGGCCGCGCAGGCCGTCATCGGGGTGCGGGCGGCGAATCCGCGCAAGGGCCGCAGCCACGACTGGGAGCAGGTGCAGGAGGAGGTGGTCGACGCCGTGATCACCGGCATGGTCGCCCTCACCCGGATGCGCCCCGACGACGCACCCGAGTTCTTCGCCTCCGTACTCGCCCGGAAGTCGGCCGCGTTCCTGCCGCGCACGGACCCGCACCCCCAGGACGACGACCCCGCGGTCACGTCGCGTTGAGCGCCACCGTCGGGTGGAGGCGCGAGGCGCGGATCGCCGGGTAGAGGCCGGCGATCATCCCGATCAGGAGGGTCGCGGCGAGGCCTCCCGCGAGGGACCAGGGCGGGACGACCGCGGTCCAGCCCTGGACCCGCGCGAAGCCGTGGGTCGCCGCCGCCCCGAGCAGCGCGCCCGTCGCCCCGCCGAGCGCGGACAGCAGCAGTGACTCGGTGAGGAACTGGAGCCGGATCGCGTTGCGGGTCGCGCCGAGGGAGCGGCGCAGGCCGATCTCCTGACGGCGCTCCAGGACCGAGATCACCATGGTGTTGGCGACGCCTACACCGCCGACCAGGAGCGCCACCGCGCCCAGACCCAGCATCAGGGTCGTCAGGCCCTTGTCGGTGGCGGCCTTGGCCGCGAGCGCGTCGGAGGGCCGTGAGACCTTGACGCCCGCCTCGCCGCCGGGGCTGATCGTGCGGGCCAGGATCGCCCGTACGTCCTCCACCGAGGCGTCGGTGGAGCGCTCGAAGATCGTGGTCGGGTGACCGTCGAAGCCGAAGTGGCGTTCGGCGGCCGGGAATCCGACCATCGCCACCCGGTCGAGGTTCGGGACCAGTTCGAGCGGTTTCAGGATGCCGACGACGACCACACGGGTGTCGTTCATCATGATCGTCTCGCCGGTGCGGGTGATCCCGAGCCGGTCGGCGGCCACCGCTCCGAGGACCGTGACCGGGAGCCGTTCGCCGGCCAGGTCCAGCCAGGCTCCCTTGTCGACCTCGCCGCCGAGGGCGGCCAGGAGGTCGGTGCGGACCGCCTGGGTGGTGACGCCGGCGGTGCGCTCCTCGGGGACGAGGTCGCTGCGGCGGATGCGGGCGTCGACGTCGCCGGTTCCGGTGGCGTGCCGGACGGGGCCGATGCGCTCGACCATCGCGACCGCGTTCCTGGGGAGCTTGATCTCCTTGCCCAGGGCGTCCTTGCCCGCCTCGGCGGTCAGGAGGTTGGTACCGAGCCGGTCGAGCCGGGCCATCAGGTCCGCGCGGCTGGACTCGGAGAGGCCGACGACCGCGACCATGGTCGCGATGCCGATGGCGATGCCGAGCGCGGACAGCACCACGCGCGCGCGGCGCGCCCGGAGCCCGACCGCGCCGACCCGGAGGACGTCGGCGGCGGAGAGACGCGAGGGTTTGAGGGTGCCTTTCACCGCGCGGCTCCTTCTCCGGAAAGGGGGCCGCGGTCGTCCGGAAGGACACCGCGCTCGTCCGAGACGATCTCGCCGTCCTTGAAGCGGACCCGGCGCGGCAGCGCGTCCGCGATCCCGTTGTCGTGGGTGATGACGCAGATCGTGGTGCCCGCGGCGTTCAGTTCGTGCAGCAGCTCCATGACGATCTCCCCCGAGGCGGTGTCGAGGGCGCCGGTGGGCTCGTCCGCGAGCAGCAGCCGGGGCTCCCCCACCAGGGCGCGGGCGATGGCCACGCGCTGCTTCTCGCCGCCGGACAGCTCGTTCGGCGTATGGGAGTGGCGGTGGCCGAGGCGTACCCGGTCCAGTGCGGCCCGCGCCCGCGCCCGGCGCTCCCTCAGCGGCACGCCCGCGTACAGCAGCCCGTCGGCGACGTTGTCGACGGCGTCACGACCCGCCGCCAGGTGGAAGTGCTGGAACACGAAGCCGATGTGGCGGGCGCGGAGTGCGGAGAGGCGGTTGTCGGACAGTGCGGACACGTCGTGGCCGGCGATCCGGACGGTGCCGCTGGTGGGCTTGTCGAGGGTGCCCATCACGTGGAGCATCGTGGACTTGCCGGACCCGGACGGACCGACGACGGCGAGCAGTTCACCCGCGCCGACGGTGAGGTTCACACCGCGCAGGGCGTGGACACCGCCGGGGTACGACTTGGTGGCGTCCCGCAGTTCCACGACGGAGGCGGGTGCGGCGGGTCTCCCGGTGAGGGCCGGGGCGGGCCGGGCGGGGGCCGGGGCGGTCCTTACGGAGGCCGGGGCGGTCCCCGTACGGGCCTGTGCGCCCCCTGCCGGCGGCTCGGCGGCCCGGCGGCGGTCCGGGGTCATGAGGCCGCCATTCCGACCGTCAGGCCTTCCCGCACGTCCGGTCCGCCGACCTCGATCTTCCCGTCGGCGGTCATGCCCGTGTCCACCCGGATCGTCCGCGTGGTGGTGCCCTGGACGATCTGGAGGCCGTACCCGCCGTTCTCGCCGCGCAGGGCGAGGACCGCCTCGACGGGAACCACGAGGACTCCCCTGCGGGCTTCGCTGACGAACGTGACGCTGGCCGAGGCCCTGGCGTCCTCGCCGGACGCGGCGCGCGCCCCGCCGTCGAGGACGACCTCGACGACGATGCCGTCCTGCGCGGCGCCGTCCCCCGACGCGGCCTCCTCGGGGCGTACGGTCCCCGCGACCCGCCCGGCCACGGTCTTCCCGCTGGGCAGCGTGACCTCGACCTTGGTCCCGGCGGCGGTGAGCGCGCCGTCGGTCTGGTCCAGGCGGGCCCGGACGACGGGTCTGGTGGAGGCGACGGTGAGGACGGCGCCGCCGGGGCCGACCTGGTCGGCGAGCGCGGCGTCGACGGAGACCACCTTGACCTGGCCCGGCTGGAAGACGACGTCCCCTCTGCCGACCCTTCCGGTGGGCTCGCGGTTCAGGGACTTCTGCCACTGCCTGACCGCCGTCTCGGTGCCCTTGTCGTAGCGCGCGTCGACGTGGACGCCGGCTCCGTACCCCAGGTCGCGCAGGTTGCGCTCCAGCTGGAGCACGTCGCTGCCCCGGTCGCCCGGCTTCATCTCGCGGAACATCGGGACGGGGCCGTAGAGGAGGGTGACGGGCTTGTCGTTCAGCTCGTACAGTGCCTGCCCCCTGGTCAGTGTCCTGCCCTCGGCGGCGGCGACCGTGACGGTGCCGTCGACGGCGGACTTGACGGGGCGGCGCTGCGCGAAGTCGAGCCTGCCGTCGACGGTCTTGGACCGGACGAGGTCGGTCCGTACGACCGTCGCGGTGGCGGGCGGCAGATCGCCGCCCTTCCCGGCGGCTCCGGACCCGCCCGCGCCCTCGGCGAGGAGTCCGAAGTCGCCGAGGAGGACGACTCCCCCGGTGACGGCGGCGGCGACCGTCACCGCGGCGAGCGTACGGAGGGCGGTGCGGCGCTTCACTGCATGCCGTCCAGACCGTCGAGCAGCTTCGTCCGGCACGCCTCGCGGGCCTGCTTGTACGCCGGCGAGTCCTGGTCGATGGTCGGGGACGCCGGGTTGGGGTCGCCGCCCGGCTGGGCGTTGCCGCCGCTCATCGTCGGGTTGGTGAACCGGGAGACGCCGTTGTCCCGCATGCACTTGGCGTGCGCCAGCATCGACTCGTAGTCCTTCTGCTGGTCCCGCTTGGGCTCGGCCAGCATGACCTTCTGGAGTTCTTCGACGCAGACGCCGTTCCTGCCGCCCTTGGCGGCCTCCATCTGGCCGGGCCGGGAGGAGATCTCCTCGACCTTCCCCCAGTCGAGGTGCCCGCTGAGCTTGGGGTCGGGGAAGTCCTTGTAGCCGCCCTTGACGCGCATGCAGCGGACGTAGTCCATCTGGGCGTCGTAGAAGGCGCTCCTCCCCGCGGGCCGGGTGCTCGGAGTGGTCTGGCTCCGCGCGGACGGCGAGGCGGTCGTGGTCTCCGGCACCGAGGCGATCCTGTCGTGCTCGCCGCCGCCCCCGGCGCTGTCGTCACCGCTGCCGCAGGCCGCGGAGAAGGCGAGGACGGGGAGGACGGCGAGAACGGTCAGACGCAGTCGGACCGGGATGCGGGAGCTTGTCTTCGGGGTCATGGCCACCACCCTCGTCACGCCACGTGATGGCGATTCCATGGCGACATGATGAGAACGTAACAATGCCCCCGACCTGCGCATCGAGCCCCTGCCGGGGCGCCGGACGGGGCCGCGCGGCACCCATAATCGACGGCATGCCGCATGTACTGCTCATCGAGGACGACGCGTCCGTACGGGACGGAATGGAGCTCGTGCTGCGTCGGCACGGGTACGACGTCGACACGGCGGCCACCGGCGAGGAGGCGCTCGCACTGCTCGACACCCCGGCCGGCGCGAAGATCGAGCTGGCCGTCCTCGACCTGATGCTTCCGGGGATGGACGGGTTCGAGGTGTGCCGCCGCGTCCGCGCCCGTACGACCACGCTTCCGATCATCATGCTGACCGCGCGCGGGGACGATCACGACATCGTGACGGGTCTGGAGGCCGGTGCCGACGACTACGTGGTCAAGCCGGTCACCGCACCCGTCCTGGAGGCCCGCATCCGGGCAGCGCTGCGCCGCGCGGAGCCGTCGGCTCCGTCGCGGGCCGCCGAGGCCGACCCCGCGGGCCTGGTGATCGACCGCGCCGGTCTCACCGTCACCAAGCACGGCGTCCTGATCCCGCTGCCGCCCACCGAGCTGCGGCTGCTCCTCGAACTGTCCGCCTCGCCCGGCCGGGTCTTCAGCCGCGAGCAGCTCCTCGCCTCGGTCTGGGACCACACCTTCCTCGGTGACTCCCGGCTGGTGGACGCGGCGGTCGGCCGGCTGCGGGCGAAGCTCGAGGACGTACCGGCGAAGCCACGGTACGTCCAGACGGTGCGGGGCTTCGGCTACCGCTTCGGGCCGCTGTGAGCGGGACCGGAGGTACGGGTCGTGCGGGCGGCTCCCGGCCCGCCGGGGGCTCCCCGAAGCGCCGCTCGCGACGGCTCGCCGGAGGGCTGCGGACCCGGCTCGTCGTGACCTTCGTCGTCGTCGCGCTCATCAGCGCGGTGACCGCGACCGCGCTCGCCTACCGGGACGCGCGGACCGCCGTCCTGCGGCGCACCCAGGACGCCGCGGTGAACGACGTGCGGACGCGCGTCACCGCGGTGGCGGCCGACTTCGACCTGCCGCCCGACCAGCGGTCGCTCGCCCGGTTCGCGGCGAAGGTCTCCGACGGCCTCGGCGCCCGGATCGTCGTCGCCCGCTACCAGGACCTCGTCGCGGTGTCCGATCCGCTCGCCGCCACGGAGGGCCGGATCACCGTCGAGCTGCGGAGCGCCGTACGGGCCGGGGACGGGACCCGTTTCCAGCGGGTGATGTGGCGGGACGAGCCGTATCTGGTGGTCGGCATGCCCGTGACGTACGCGGACGGGGACCGCCGTCCCTCCGGCCTCGAGGTCTTCGCGATCACGGATCTCCGCGCCGAACGCGACGACACCGCCGCCCTGTTGGACTCCGTACGGGCGGGCGTCCTGCCGGTGGTGGTGCTGGCCGCCGTCCTGGCGCTGCTCGCGGCCGGAACGGTCCTGCGGCCCGTACGGAAGCTGGGGCGGGCCACGCGTGAGCTCGCGGAGGGCGATCTCGGGAGCCGGGTCGCGGTCAAGGGCCACGACGAACTCGCCGATCTGGCACGGACGTTCAACGAGACGGCGGACGCCCTGCAGGCCTCGGACGCACGTCTGCGCGAGCAGGAGGCGAAGGCGCGCCGCTTCGTCGCGGACGTGTCGCACGAGCTGCGTACGCCGCTCGCGGCGATGACGATGGTGGCGACCGTCCTGGAGGAGGACGCCGACCAGTTGCCGCCGGACGCGGCGCGGGCGGCCCGCACGGTGGGCGCCGAGACGGCACGGCTCTCGCGGCTCGTCGAGGACCTGATGGAGATCTCCCGCTTCGACGCGAACGCGATCCGGCTGAACGCGGCCGAGACCGGTCTCGCCGACACGGTACGGGCGTCCCTGGCGCTGCGCGGCTGGACCGACCTGGTGGCGGTCCGTCTCGACGAGGGCGTCCGGGCGGTGGTCGACCGCCGGCGCGTCGATGTGATCGTGGCGAACCTGGTGGGCAACGCGCTGCGGCACGGAGCGCCGCCGGTCACCGTGACCCTCGCGACGAGGACGGGAACGGGTTCGGGGCCGGGAACGGGGTCGGGCACGCCGCGTACGACGACGGGCGCGAGCGCCGTCGCGGGCGCCGTCGCGGGCGAGGGCGAGGGCGAGGAGTGGGTGACGGTGGAGGTCGCCGACCACGGCCCGGGGCTGCCGCCGGAGGCCCGGGAGCGGGTCTTCGACCGCTTCTACAAGGCGGACACGGCCCGCACACGGAGCGCGGCCGACACCGGAGGGCAGGGCAGCGGCCTCGGGACGGCGATCGCCCTGGAGAACGCGCGGCTGCACGGCGGCACGATCGACGTCGCCGAAGGACCGGAGGGCGGCATGGTGTTCACCCTGTGGCTGCCGCTGCGGCGTACGGGAGAGGACGCGGAGTGAGGGTACGGGCGCGTGTGCTGGTCTCCGTCCTCGGGGCGGCCCTGGTGGGGTGCGGTGTGCAACCGACGGGGGTGATAGGGGCGGGCGAGCCGGCGACCGGGCTGACGCGCGGGATCCGGCTGTACTACGCGTCGGACAGCGGGTTGCGGGGTGTGCCCGTGCTCGACAGGGAGATCGAGAACCTCGCCTCGGTGGTGAAGCTGCTCGCGAGCGGCCCGCCGCCCGCCGAGCAGCGTGACGGACTCACCAACCTCGTGGAGCTCGGCGGCTACACGGTGACGGGCCGGGGCACGCAGGTCACGGTGCGTCTGGAGAGCCCGTACGCGGGGACGGGCCGGGACCAGGGAACAGGGCAGCTGGTGTGCACGCTGACCCGCGCCCAGTCCGTGCTCGACCCGAAGGTCAGGACGGACGACGTGGAGGTCACGCTGCTCCAGCCCGGGGCCCCGGACCTGGGCCCCTACCGGTGTGCCGAGTTCCTCGACGGCTAGCGCGGGGAACCGGGCCGGGGCCAGGCGGTCACGGGGCCACGTGGGCGGTGTCGGCCGCGTCGCCACCGGCACCGGCACCGGCACCGGCAACGAACGAGCCAACGGCGGTCCGACCGACGGCACGGGTGGACGGACCGGCTCCGTACGGGGTCAGCGGCGGCACGCTGGGTGGTTGCGGTGCGGGGTGCGCCGGAGGCACGAGGTGCTTCCGCGTCAATCCGGCGCGGGCGAGGAGGAGTTCGCCGTGGAGCAGGCCATTCCGCAGATGTCGGACATTACGTTGACCTTCCGTCGGACGCCGATCGGCGGCGTCCGGAACCACGGAGGTGTCGTCATGAAGCACATATCGCGCGTTCTCGCGGCCGGTGCGCTGGTCGCCGCCGCTCTCGCGGTGACCGCGCCGCCGGCCAGCGCCGGCGGATCCGGCGCGCTCGACTGCACCGTCAACTTCTCCATCTCCTCCGGCGAGGGCTTCGCCAACGGAAAGTGGTGCGACTACAACACGCGGATCTCCGGCAACGTGCACGACACCAAGGCGGACGGCCGCTGCCCCTTCGTCCGCGCCTACATGTCCGGCGGCGGCTACCGGGACAGCGACTGGGCCGGCCCGAAGGGCGACGATTCGCCGGTCAACGTCTCCGCGCCCTCCGGGCAGAGCATCACCAGCATCGCCATGAGCTACATCCGCTGCTGATCGGCCGCCGGAGGGCCGCGCGGCACGAGACCGCCCCCGCCCCGCGCCGGGGGCGGTGCTCGCGGGTGCGGCCGGAGGCTGCCTTCACCGCCGCCTTCGCGTCCCGGAGAGGGGCCGGCCTCACTGAAGCGGCAGCCGTACCTCGATCGTCTTGCCGCCCTCCGGCGGCAGCGTCAGCCGGATCTCCTGGGCGAGCAGCCTGACCAGGGGCCACCCGAAGCCGCCCTCGGCCGGACCGGAGGCCCGCTCCGCCCCGCGGCTGTCCGTGAGGTGCGGCAGCTCGCCGCTCGCGTCCGCGACAGTGATCGTCACCGCGCCCGGTTGGAGGTCCACGGCGAACCCGGTGAGGCCTCCCCCGTGGCGCAGCGCGTTGGTCACCAGCTCGGAGGTGACGAGCAGCGCGTCCCCGACGGCGGTCGTGGACGGCGCGCCGCCCGTCCCCGTCGCGGCCGCCCGTAGCGCTTCCGCCACCCGGGCGCGCGCTTCGGCCGCGTCATGCGGAACGAGGGTCCGGTTCCCGTACGGCGTGGGATGTCCCGTGCGCTGCCCTGTCATCACTGTTCTTCCTACGCGGTCCCCGCTCGTCCCCCACGCACCCTGTCCGCTCCGCCCCGCACCCTCCGGGCCCCCTCCGCTTCGGGCGTCCATCAGGCCCTTGCCCCAACGATTCGTCTGCATTCACCCCGCATGCCCCCGCATGCTGCTGTATGCACCCGTATTCTCCTTTTCCACCTCTCTGTCACCCACGGTGCACTGCTCGTGTGGGGCGTGAGCGGGTAGGAGGGAAGAGGGGGCTCTCACAAGGAGCCTTGATGTCGAACAACCGCACCACCGTCCGGGGCCGGAGCGACCGTCGGCCGGTCCGTCGCACTCCCGAGCCCCCGGCCGGGCTCCCGGAGATCGCGGATCCCCTCGCGGTGAGCACCGATGACGCCCGTTCGCTCTCGACCTCCCTGTTCGAGCGGCTGCACTCGCTCGAGGAGGGCACGGCGGACTACTCGTACGTACGCAACACCCTCGTCGAGCTGAACCTCAGCCTGGTCAAGTACGCCGCGACCCGCTTCCGCCGCTCCCACGAGTCCTGGGAGGACATCGTCCAGGTCGGCACCGTCGGTCTGATCAAGGCGATCAACCGGTTCGACCCCGAGCGGGGCAACGAGTTCATGTCCTTCGCGCTGCCGACCGTGCTCGGTGAGATACGGCGGCATCTGCGGGACACCAGCTGGAGCGTCCACGTACCGCGCCGTCTGCAGGAACTGCGCCTGGATCTGGCGAAGGCGACCGACGCCCTCGAACAGGAGCTGGGCCACCCGCCGACGGACGCCGAGCTCGGCGCCCACCTCCACATCACGCAGGCCGAACTGCGCGAGGGCCGGCTCGCCGCCAACGGATTCACCAGTCGCTCGCTCGACGTTCCCGTCGACGACGAGGACGGCGGACCCGGCGTGCTCGCGCGCCGCCTCGGCAGCGAAGACGACTCCTTCGAGAAGATCGAGAACCTGGAGGCGCTCAAGCCGCTCGTCGCCGACCTCTGCGCGCGCGACCGGACGATCCTGGCGCTGCGGTTCGGCGACGAGCTGACCCAGGCGGAGATCGGCGAGCGCCTCGGCCTCTCGCAGATGCACGTGTCGCGTCTCCTCAGCCGCATCCTGGGCGAGCTGCGTACGGCCCTGACGGCGGACGAGCCGGCGGAGGCGACGAGCACGATCGCGTCCCCGGCCACCACGACGAGGACCGTGACCGCACCGGACCGAGCGGCCCGGTAGCCGCACGGCGATGGCACGTCACGGGCCGCTGCCCGGTGCCGCCCCGCCAGGGGTGCCCGAGGGGTCCCCCGGAACCGGCCGTGGCGGGCCTCCCCGTCCCGACGCCGTCGGCGGTGCGTCCGGAGCGGGCGGCGGTGGGGCGGCGGGCGGGAGCGGTGGCGGCGGGGCGGCCGGCGGTCCGTTCACCGGGACCGGGGCCGCCACCTCCATCCAGAAGGACTTGCCCGTCTCCCCGGGTACGGCTCCCCACGCGCGCACGAGCCGGTCGATCACCCTCAGGCCGTTGCCCCCCGGTTGCCCCGGCGCTCCCCTCGGCCGGAAATCCGGAATGCGGTCGCTCCGGTCACTCACCTCGATCCGCAGGTCCCCGGCCGTGCCGGTGGCCGCGCGGGCCGGCGTGCCGCTCTCCGCGGCGTCGCCCCGCGGCTCGGCGGGGGCGAGCCGGACGACCAGTTCCGTGGGGCCGCCGGCGTGCAGACAGGCGTTGGTCACGGCTTCGGACACGACCAGGAGCACGTCCTCGATCGCGAGGTCCCGCTCCTCCTCGGTGAGCCCGGTGTCCTCCGGCGTGCCGGGCCAGTCCCAGTCGGAGAGCGCGACCCGGCAGAAGTCACGGCATCGTGCGACCACCGACTCGCCGCTCCGCAGGACGAGCCGCCTGATCTGGCCCCTTGACCGGACCGGTTCGCTCATCCCTGCCTCCACCGTGCCCGGTGCGGCGCCGCGTTCACGGGTGCTCCCCCTCGGCGAGTTCGGCGGGCAGCTCGTCGTACACCGTGAAGACCGCCACGACGCCGGTGATGTCGAAGACCCGGTCGACGGGCGGGCGCAGCGCGGCCAGCTCCAGCCGGCTGCCGGCCTCCAGCGCGTCCAGTCTGGCCGTGAGCAGCAGATTGAGTCCGGTCGAGTCGCAGAACGTCAGTCGTTCGCAGTCCACGACGATCCGTTCGGGGCGCCGGTCCAGGACCTCGGTCAGCGCCGTCTGCAGCGGATCCTGGGTGTCGCGGTCGAGCTCCCCCGCCACCGTGACGACCGCCGTGGCGCCGCTCCACCGGACCGCGGCCCTCAGACGGGGGCCGATGAGCCCGGCGTCACCCGACCCTGTCGCATCCCTTGGCATCCGGCACTCCGGTTCCCGTCGGCGCAGTATTCCGAGCTGACGCCGACGATACGCCGGGTGTTCCCGGCACGGCGAGCGGAAGTCCTCCGGCCGCGTGGAGTGCTCGCCGTGGGCGACCGGACCCGCTCTCGACCGGGTACTCGTGTGATGCGACGAACTGCCGCGACGGAACGGCTGCGACCGGGCGGGGCAGGGAAGACGCGGCGTACGGCCTCCGCCCCGCGCGGGCCCCTCGAACCGGGAAGGTGAGCCGGATGACCGACCGCGAGACCGGGCGGGGAGACGGGCGAGCGGCGCGTGGGCGCGACGAGACCGCGGAAGAGCGCGCCGACCGGCAGTGGCAGGACCTCATGCAGGAGATCCGGGTGGTCCAGACCGGCGTCCAGATCCTCCTCGGCTTCCTCCTGACGGTCGTCTTCACCCCCCGGTACGAGAGCCTGAGCCCGGCCGACAAGGGGATCTACGTCCTGACGGTGGTCCTGGGCTCGCTGGCCACCGGCGCGCTGATCGGCCCGGTCTCCTTCCACCGCATCGTGGCGGGCCGGCGGATCAAACCGGAGACGGTCACGTGGGCGTCCCGGCTGACCTTCATCGGGATCCTGCTCCTGCTCGCCACCCTGACGAGCGCCCTCGTCCTCATCCTCCGGGTGGCCACCGACGACGCGATCGTCCCGTGGCTCGTGGCCGGGGTGCTTGCCTGGTACCTGCTGTGCTGGTTCGCCCTGCCGCTGTGGGCCCGCAGCCGCTCCACCGCGAAGAGGAGGGAGTGAGGGGAGGGGCGGCGGGTAGCCGCACGGGAGAACCGCTCAGCGCCCCAGGAGAGGAGCACGCCATGCCTCGCGGATCCAGCCCGAAGCGGGAACGGCAGTACGAGCACATCAAGGAGAGCGCGGAGCGGCGCGGCGAGAGCGAGAAGCGCGCCGAGGAGATCGCCGCCCGCACCGTGAACAAGGAGCGGGCACGGCACGGCGAGTCCAGGACGTCGAGCCGGCTGTCCCTGGAGGACATGTCGTCCGGCGAGCGCGGCGGCCGCCGCTCCCACACCGGCGCCCAGGGGCGCACGTACGACCAGCTCTACGAGGAGGCCAAGCGCCGGAACATCGACGGCCGTTCGAAGATGAACAAGGCGCAGCTGCGGCGCGCGCTCGGAGACGGCGGCTGATCGGGCGTCCGCCGGCGTCGCCGGGCGACCGATGTCCTCCCGGTCGCCGACGTCCTCCGGACCGCCCGCCGGTCAGGCGTCCTGGATGCGCCGGAACGGGCGGTCCGCCTCCAGGGTGTAGGCCACGTCGAGCAGGGTCCGCTCACTGCCGGGGCGGCCGGAGAACATGACGCCGATCGGCAGTCCGTCCTCCGTCGCGCTCGTGGCGGGAACCGAGATCGACGGTGTCCCGACGACGTTGTTGACCGGGGTGAAGGCGACGTACGCGAGGATCCGCTCGACCAGCGTCGCGTACGGCACGGTCGGGCTGAGGTGACCGATCCGCGGCGTGGTGTGGGCGAGCACGGGGGTGAGGACGAGATCGAGTCCGCGGAACGCCGCCGCGTACGCCTCGCGCGTCCGCTTGAGCCTCCGCAGCACGCCGGGGGTGCGTCGCCAGCTCTTCAGGTACTCCTCGCGCAGCCCCCGGCTGAGGCCGTCCATCCGGTGCCGGTCGAAGTCCGGACCGAAGGTCCGGCCCGTGACGCCGAGGAGGAAGGACAGCATGCCCCAGTAGGTGAGGAAGTCGTCGGTGAAGCGGGGGTCGAGGTACAGCTCGACCGGCTCCACGGTGTGGCCGAGCCGTTCGAGCGTGGCGACGGTGTCCGTCACGGCGGCCCGGGTCGCCGTGTCGGTGGGGACGCCGTTCGGCGAGTCGACCAGGAACCCGATGCGCAGGCGCCGTTCGGAGGGTCCCTCGACCAGACCGAGGGGCGGCAGTTTCGGGTTGCGCCAGTGGGTCTCGGCGGCGGCGAGGAACGCGGCGGTGTCCCGTACCGAACGGCTCACGATGCCGTCGGAGACGATGTCCAGGGGCAGTTGGCGGCTCTGGGCGTTCGTCACGATCCGGCCGCGGGTCGGCTTGAGACCGACGAGCCCGCAGCAGGCGGCGGGTATGCGGATCGATCCGCCGCCGTCGTTGGCGTGGGCGATCGGCACCGCTCCGGCGGCGACGAGCGCCGCACTGCCGCCCGACGAACCGCCGGCCGAGTAGCCGGTGTTCCACGGGTTGCGGACCGGTTCGGCGGCCTCGTACTCCGTGGTGGGACTGAATCCGAACTCGGGCAGCCGGGTCTTGCCGAGGACGGTGACGCCGCTGCTCAGGAGCTGTCGTGCGAAGGGCGCGTGACGCCGCGCGGGGCGCGGGGTGAAGGCCGCGCTGCCGTGCCCGGTGGGCAGGCCGAGGTAGTCGGTGTTGTCCTTGACGAAGGTCGGCACCCCCGCGAAGGCGCCGCCGCCGGGCCCGGCGGTGCGGGAGGGGGCGTCGATGTGGACCTGGACCGCGTGGAGCCGGTCCTCGACGTCCCGTACGCGCGCGGCCGCGTCGCGTGCGACCTCGGCGGCGCCGACCTCGCCCCGCCGGAGCGCCGCGGCGAGTCCGACGGCGTCGTGCTCGCCCAGTGCGTCGTCCCGGAAGGCGTGCACCGTGGCCTGTTCCTCGAAAGTCGTCACCGCTACCTCAGCCCCCGGCCGTGTGGATGGTGCCGCCAGCATGCCCTACCAACCGGTAACACGCGAGTGGTCGGGCCGATGACACCTGACGGGCCGGACGCTTCGAGCCATTCGAGGGGACTCGGCCGGCCCCTCCCGTTTGACGTGCAGCCGAACGGCTGCCTATCGTGAAATGCAGCCGATGGGCTGCATGACATGGGGTGGCGAATGATGGACAGCGTGTTCAAGGCCCTGGCCGATCCGAGCCGCCGCCGGCTGCTCGACCGGCTCCGGGACCAGAACGGCATGACCCTGCGGGACCTGTGCGCGGGCCTCGACATGGCCCGGCAGTCGGTCAGCAAGCACCTCGCCGTACTGGAGGCCGCCGAGCTGGTCACCACGGTGCGGCAGGGGCGGGAGAAGCTGCACTACCTGAACGCCGCCCCGATCAACGCCATCGCAGAGCGGTGGATCAATCGCTTCGACCGCGGGCGGGCCGACGCCCTCGCGGACCTCAAGAGAGCTCTGGAGCAACCCCCCATGGACACCAGGACGTTCCTCTACACGACGTACATCCGCACCACCCCCGAGCAGCTGTGGCGCGCCCTGACCGACCCGGTCTTCACCGAGCGCTACTGGGGGGTCTCCTTCGAGAGCGAATGGACCGAGGGCTCGGCCCTGGTCTGGAAGCAGGGCGGGGCCACCATCACCGACCCCGAGCAGGTCGTCCTCGTCTCGGACCCGTACCGCCGGCTGTCGTACACCTGGCACACGTTCACCGAGCAGTGGGCCGAGGCCGTCGGCATCGGCGAGGACGTCCGTGCGGAGATCGCGGCCGAGCGCCGCTCGGCGGTCACCTTCGACATCGAACCGCAGGGGGACCTGGTCAAGCTGACCGTCACCCATGACTTCGACCCCGCAGGCACGCTGCACGGCATGTGCAGCGAGGGCTGGCCGGCCATCGTGGCGAGCCTCAAGACCCTCCTGGAGACGGGCGAGCCGCTGCCCGCCGCCTGACGACGGAGGAGGGAAGGTGGGAGAAAGAGAAGGGCAAGGAGCTGAAACGTCTCCTCGCCACTCTCAATGTATAGCGCACAGGGGGCCTTGCGGCAAGGCCCCCTTCGTGGTGCAGAATCTCCAGCCGTAGCCGGTGACCTGCGGAAACGAAGTGTTCGCAAGATCAACGCGCTCGTGGGCACAGCGATCCCGCGACCCGCGGCCGGCTGGACGCGACCAATCGAAACGGGGCGGTTCTCATGTTTGACGTGATCGTTGTGGGCAGTGGTCCCACCGGCTTGATGCTGGCCGGCGAGCTGCGGCTGCACGGCGTCCACGTGCTCGTGCTGGACAAGGAGGCGGAGCCGACCAGGCAGTCGCGCGCCCAGGGTCTGCACGTACGCAGCATCGAGGTCATGGCCCAGCGCGGTCTCCTCGAGCGGTTCCTCGAACGCGGGCAGCAGATCGCCGTCGGCGGCTTCTTCGCCGGACTCGCCAAGACCTGGCCCGAGCGGCTGGATACGGCCCACTCGTACGTGCTCGCCATTCCGCAGCAGGTCACCGAGCGGCTGCTGACCGAGCACGCGATCGAGGCCGGCACCGAGATCCGCCGCGGCTGCGAAGTGGTCGGCCTGAGCCAGGACGAGGACGGCGTCACCGTCGAACTGGCCGACGGCGAGGAGCTCCGCGCACGGTACGTCGTCGGCTGCGACGGCGGCCGCAGCGCCGTGCGCAAGCTGCTCGGCGTCGCCTTCCCCGGCGAGCCCTCCCGGGTAGAGACCCTGCTGGGCGAGATGGAGCTGACCGTCGAGCAGGAGGAGCTGACCGCGGTGATGACCGAGGTCCGCAAGACCCAACTGCGGTTCGGCGCGATGCCCTTGGGCGACGGGGTGTTCCGGGTCATCGTGCCCGCCGAGGGGGTGGCCGAGGACCGCTCGACCGCCCCGACGCTCGACGAGTTCAAGGAGCAGCTGCGGGCGATCGCCGGGACCGACTTCGGCGCGCACTCGCCCCGTTGGCTGTCGCGCTTCGGAGACGCGACCCGGCAGGCCGAGCAGTACCGGGTCGACCGGGTGTTCCTCGCGGGCGACGCGGCGCACATCCACCCGCCGACCGGCGGCCAGGGGCTCAACCTCGGCATCCAGGACGCGTTCAACCTCGGCTGGAAGCTGGCCGCCGCGGTCGCCGGCTGGGCGCCCGAGGGGCTTCTCGACAGCTACCACGCCGAGCGGCACCCGGTGGCCACGGACGTCCTGGACAACACCCGCGCGCAGATCCAGCTGATGTCGACCGAGCCGGGCGCGCAGGCGGTGCGCCGACTGCTCGCGGAACTCGTGGAGTTCGACGACGTCAACCGGTACCTCATCGAGAAGATCACGGCGATCTCGGTGCGCTACGACTTCGGCGAGGGCGACGAGCCGCTCGGCAAGCGGATGCGTGACCTGGAGCTGAAGCAGGGCAGCCTCTACGAGCGGATGCACGAGGGCCGCGGACTGCTCCTCGACCAGACCGGCCGGCTCTCGGTCGAGGGCTGGGCGGACCGGGTCGACCACGTCGTCGAGGTCAGCGAGGAACTGGACGTGCCCGCCGTCCTGTTGCGACCGGACGGCCACGTGGCCTGGATCGGCGAGGACCAGCAGGAGCTGCTCGCACACCTGCCGCGGTGGTTCGGCGCGGCCACGCGCTGATCGCGTGAGGCGGTGGCGGGGGGCGGCGCCCGGCGCGGCCCCGGCCGGGCCGGGCGTCCGAACTCCCGCACGTCCACGTCGGTGCAGAATGGTGGCATGACCATGGAGATCACCCCCGTACGGGTGTTGCGCGCCGGTGAGACGCCGGAGTCGGCCGTGCTGCCCGTCGCCGACGGCACGGTGGCGCTCTGGCTGCTGCCCATGGCGGAGGACCCCGGTGCGCCCGCCCTCCTGGACGCCGAGGAGCACCGCCGGTGGAAGGCCCTGATACGGGCGGATCACCGGGCGCGGTACCTCGCCGCGCACGGGGGGCTCCGGCGTCTCCTCGGGCACTACCTGGGGATACGGGCGGCCGAGGTGGTGTTCTTCCGAGAGGACTGCCCCGTCTGCGGAGGACCGCACGGCCGGCCGGCGGTGCGGGACGCAGGGTTCCACTTCTCGCTCTCCCACAGCGGGGACCTGGCGCTGGTCGGCATCGCCGCGACGCCCGTGGGCGTGGACGTCGAGGCCCATCCGGAGGCCGAGGTGTCGGCCCTCGTGGCGGACAGCCTCCACCCGCGGGAGCGGGAGGAGTTCACGCGGCTGCCCGCGGAGGCGCGGCCGGCCGCGTTCGCACAGTGCTGGGCGCGCAAGGAGGCGTACCTCAAGGGCACGGGGGAAGGACTGGCCGGGGGTCTCGACCGTACGTACATGGGCATGGGCGCCGAGCCGGCCGCCGTACCGGGCTGGTCGCTCGCCGACGTCCGGGTCGCGCCGTCGTACGCGGCGGCGGTGGCGGTCGCGCGGCAGTAGGACGGCCACGTCACCGCCACCGGCGTGGCGTCGCGCTTGACCTTGACACGGTGACAAGGTCTTGACTGCCGGGCAAGGAGGTGGTCCCGATGACCATGGCGACCCACGACGAGGACAGCAAGGACGGCAAGGACACGATGCGCGCTCTCCAGGGCCTGGAGGACGACAGCTCGTCGGTACGGCTGCGGGCGGCGCTCGCGGTCGGTACGGCCCCGGACCCGCGGTGCGTCGACAAGCTCGTCGAGCGGTGCGCGGTCGAGCCCGACTTCTCCGTACGCGAGATGCTCACATGGGCCCTCACCCGGCACGCGCCGTCCCACACGCTCCCGGGGCTGCTCGGCGAGGTCCGCTCGGAGCGGGCGCAGGCACGGAGCCAGGCGTTGCACACCCTGTCCAAGATCGGCGACCGGCGGGCATGGCCGGCGATCACGCGGGAGCTGCTGACCGACGCCGACGACGAGGTGGCGCGGAGCGCGTGGCGGGCGGCGGTCGTGCTGGCGCCCGAGGAGGAGCGGGCCGGGCTCGCGGAGGCGCTGGCGACGCAACTCGGGCGTGGCGGGCGGGAGACGCAGCTGAGCCTCAGCCGGGCGCTGATCGCGCTCGGTGAGGTGATCCTGCCGACGCTCGGCGCCGCGACGGCGCAGGGCGCTCCCGCCGTGCGCCGGCATGCGCTCGCCACGGAGCGGCTGCTGCACGACCCGGATGCCGGATTCGAGTTCTCGATCGAGGAGGCGAAGCGTGTCGCCGTCCTCGGAACGACCGGCCAGGACGGGCGGTGACGCATGCTGACCGGTGAGGTGCCGGGACGTTCCGGGGGGCGACGCGTGCTGATCGGTGAGGTGTCGGGACGCTCCGGGGGCGACGCGTGCTGATCGGCGAGGTGGCGCGACGCTCCGGGGTCAGCGCCCGCATGCTCCGGCACTACGAGTCGCTGGGCCTGGTGCGGCCGACGGGCCGTACCGGGTCCGGCTACCGGGAGTACTCCGACGAGGACATCCGGCGGATCTTCCACATCGAGAGCCTGAGATCCCTGGGCCTTTCGCTGCGTGACGTGGGGAGCGCACTGGACGATCCCGGCTTCGCGCCGGCGGAGCTCGTCGACGAGCTCATCCGCGGGACACGGGAGCGCATCGCGGCCGAGACGGCGCTCCTCACCCGCCTCCGCCGGATCGGCGCCGCGGAACCCGCGGGCTGGGAGGAGGTCCTTCAGATCGTGGCACTCCTGCACGCGCTGGGGTCGGAGAGCGCGGGCAGGCGGCAGCGCGCGGCACTGTCCTCGGTCGAGGAGGTCCCCGTACCGGTGGAGGCGCTGGTCGAGGCGGCCTTGAGCGAGACGGACCCGATCGTCGCCGGGGCCCTGCGGTGGGCCGTGGCGCGGTCGGGCGACGGCGGCCCGATCGCCCTCCTGGAGGAGGGCCTGCGCTCACCGGCGGCCGAGGTACGGGAACGCGCCGTGCAGGCCGTCGCCGAGATCACGGGCGACGCGTCGACGGCGCTCCTGCGCGAGGCGCTCGCGGACACCGACGCCGCGGTCCGCAGGCCCGCGGCGCTCGCGCTGGGGGCGCGCGGCGCGGCCGAGGCGATCCCGACGCTCCTCGACATGGTCGTGGAGGAGACGAACGACGTCGACGCGGCGGACGCGCTGAGCGCGCTGGCGGGTCGCCCCGAGTGGGCGGAGCGGATCGCCGCCGGCCTCGTCGCCCGCCTGGCGTACGACACGGTCGACTCGTCGGCGCGGCGCCGGCTGACACAGGCGCTGGCGGACATTCCCGGGGACAAGGCGTCACGTGCCCTTGAGGCGCTGTCGCACGACGAGGACCGAGCGGTGGCGCTGACGGCGACGTACATCCTGACGCTGCGGCAGACGCGCCGGGAACCGTCCGTGTCGCCGGGACCGTCTGGACCGCCCGGATCGTCAGGACCGCCAGAACCGTCGGGCCCTTGAGGCACGGTGCCGGAGCGGCAGGAGGATTCCTAGGCGTGCGCGCGGCAGAAGGTGCGAACCGCCGCCGTGAAGGCCTCCGGCGCCTCCAGGTTGCTCATGTGGCCCACGGCGGGGATCACCACCAGCTCGGCATGCGGGATGGCGTCCTGGAAGGCGTACGCGACGTCCAGCGGGGAGCGGGCGTCCTCCTCGCCCCACAGCAGCAGGGTCGGCGCCGAGATCCGGGGCAGCAGGTCCGTCTCGTCGGCCTCGGCCATCAGGGTCAACTGCGCGGCCATGGACTCCGGCCGGACGTCCCGGCTCATGGCGTCGAGCATCACCGTGAAGCGTTCCGGCGGGCCGGCGGCGAAGAGCCCCGGCAGCGTCGGGTCGAACTCCTCCCGGGGTGCCGCGAACATCCGCCGGGCCCCTTCGACCCGCGCCGCGACCTCCTCCGGCGGCAGCGAGCCCTTCCAGCCCGCGTACGTGTCCACCATCAGCAGCGAACGCACCAGGTCCGGCCGCCACCGGTACAGCTCGAGGACCACCGTCCCGCCCCAGGACAGCCCCGCGACGTGCGCGGGCCCCGGCCCCACGTCCTCGATCACGGCGGCGAGGGCGCGCGCGAAGTCCTCGAGCCCGTAGCCCTCCGGCAGCGCGCCGGACCTCCCGGCCCCCGGCTCGTCCCAGGCCACGACCGTGAACTCGTCCGCGAGCGCCTCGACCTGCGGCTGCCACATCCGCCCGTCGCTCCCGGCCCCGTGAGCGAGCACCACGACGGGCCCGCGCCCCACCCGCGTGTAGGCCACGTCGACGCCACCGACCCGCACCACTGCCATGCCTCCAGGCTAGGGGGTGCGGCGTTGGCGCGCCCGGGGCCCAGGAACGCCTGTCAGAGGCGTGTGTCAGAGTCTGCACATGCTGGAGATCGTGGTGGAGACGGAGAACTGGGAGCGGCACGTCCGTGTGTCCGCGGAGGAGCTGGCCGGGCTGGTCCGGCGCATCGGTGACGAAGGGGACCGGTTCCTGGTGGTCCAGCGGATTCCGGACCTGCCCGACGTCTTCGCCCAGGTCTGGCACAAGACGGGTGGTGACTACACCCTCGAGCACCGGGACGGTGCTGTCACCCGCCACTTCCAGGTGACGGCCGACGGACCTGAGGCCGTGATCGCGGCGCTGGCCGGCTGGGCGCGCCGGGATGCCGACTGGGACGCGGGGCTCGACTGGTCGCCGCTGGACATGGGCCCGGTCCGTGAGGTGCCGCCGCTCGACCTCGACGCGCGCGAGGGCGAGGAGCTGGAGCGGCGCGTACGCGAGGTGCTGACGGGCGGCTACGCCTCCCGCGCCCAGCTCACGGAGATCGCGGAGTACCACCTGGTCACCGAGGACCGCCGCCCCGTCTCACGCGAGCAGGCCGAGGCGCTGGTCGACCGGATGTGGCTGGAGCGGGTCGAGGAGCAGTCGAGCTGGCGGGGCGAGACGGATCCCGAGCGCCTGACCCGCGCGTTCGAGGCCCTGCGCGAGTCCGGCATCACGGCCCGTGAGAACTTCACCTGCTGCCGCACCTGCGGCCAGTCGGAGATCGGCGCCGAGGGCGGACCCGACGCCCGCGGCTTCGTCTACTTCCACACCCAGTGCACGGACTCGGCCGCGGCGGGCCAGGGGCTGATGCTCCTGTACGGCGGCTTCGACGGCTCACCCGAGACGACGACGGCCATCGGCCGCGAGGTGGTCGCAGCCCTGGAAGCGACCGGCCTCCCCACCGAGTGGGACGGGACCCCGGACCGAGCCATCACCCTCACCCCGCTGGACTGGCGCCGCCGTCTGGTGGGCTAGGCCTCCCTCCACCCGGGACGTCCTGGGAGTCGGCAGTCGTCCCCGTCCCGTCCGTCGTTCCCGTCCCGTCCGTCGTTCCCGTCTCGGCAGTCGTTCCCGTCTCGTCGTGGGGCGTCCAGGGCCACTTCGCCCGGAGGCCCGATTCGATGAGGGGGATCATGCGGAAGGCCGCGTCCGTCAGGCCGCCGAAGGTGTGGCGGTGGGGGCCCGTGGGGGCGTGGGCGGGGTGGTAGCCCGCGAGGTTCCAGGTGTAGACCGGGATCTCCGGTGGGACCGGTTCGGTCGGGCCGCCGGGGTGGTAGGGGGCGGCCTGTTCGTCGGTGACGATCACCACGCGGTCGTGGTCCCGGTAGCGGTCCCGGAGGGCCTTCGTGGTGTGGGTGCCGCCGAGGCGGTGGAAGCGTTTCTGCACGTCGAGCACCGGTTCCCCCGGTGTGAACGGGACCTCCTTGGTGGACCAGCCGAACTCCACCAGGTCCGCCTGTTCGGCCCGCAGGGCCAGCGCGCTGCCGAAGACGGCGGCCGCGGCCGCCCGGGTCAGGGCGGAGCGTTCCGAGACGGTGTCCCAGAACATGGAGTCCGACCGGTCCACCAGGATCAGCGTCCGGCCGGGCAGCGCCGGTACGTTCGCCAGGGAGTGGCCCAGTGCCCGCTCCAGCGCGGCCGCCCAGCGCCGCTCCGGCGCGTGCTTGCGCGCGGACAGATAGCGCATGGGGAACTGCCGTGACCTGGCGACCTCGTCGGCGTCCGAGATCCTGGCCGCGACGCCGCCCGCGACCTCGTCCGAGATCTTCGCGGCGTCGAAGTTCCGCAGGTTCCGCAGCAGGGCCATCGGTCCCATCGCGGGGATCACGGCCTCCCACACCGCCGCGTCCAGGGGGCCGTGGAGCCAGCCCGCCAGGGCCTCCCACGTCATGCCGGCCGCGGCCAGGCGCTCGCTGCCGTCCGGCCCGGTCACCACGGCCCGTCGCTCGGCCACCGGCAGTGCCATGAGGGCACGGTGCGCCGTCAGCACGGTGTCGGACGCCGGCGGAAGCGCCGTCTCCGGGTGGTGGCGGCGGTCCAGGGCGTACCGGAAGAGCGCGCCCTGCCACGGCTTGTCCGGGTCGGGGGAGGCGTGCACCAGGTTCAGCACGTCGCCGAAACGGAACGCGTGGGACGCGGTGTCGTACTTCAGCAGGGAGCGCGACGTGTACAGCCTGCGTACGGCGTCGGCGATGCCCCGCTTCACGGGTTGTGGCACGTTCCGTCCGTGCACCGAGGTCCAGTGGGCGAGCAACTCCCCTGGTTCGTCAGCCCGTTGGAGCACCGCGTCGATCACGGAACGGTTGGACGGGCCGTCGGACGCACCTGCCTCGAGCCGGGCGCGTACGTATGCGGCGGCGCCCACCAGGGACGCCGTACGCATGTTGCCCTCGCCACGCAGCCAGCGCAGCAGGCCCGCCGTCCATGCGGGGTCTTCGACAGCGAGTCGGCGGACGAGCCGGACGTACCGTTCGTCGCGCTCGGTACCGCTCTCGTAGAAGGTCCGCTGCGCGACGAAGTTGCCGACGGCCAGCAGGAAGAGCTCGTCACGCGGTTCCCTGGCGTAGGCCGGGCCGCCCTCGTAGGTGTGGAACTGCTGCGGGGTGGGCGCGTGGCGGACCCGCGGTGACTGAGGCATCGCGCGGGCGGCCGCCGAGACGTGCGGGGCCACGAGCATCTCGGACCAGACCTTCGAGAGGCGTCGGGTGTAGCGAGGCAGTGAATCCCCCCGGATCCAAAGGAAAGGAACGGACGGCCCCGGGAAGGGTCCACCGGGGCCGGGGCGAACGCGCCCACCGAGATCAGAGGTGGCGGCGGCGTCACTTGGTTTTCGGAAGAAGTAGCCGCAGCCGAGCGCATCGGAGGCGCGGTCGCGGGACCACGGTATGCGCGCCGACCGGCTGCGCACCACTGATTTACACCCCGGTCTCCTCCACCTCCGCCGCCACCTCCTCCACCTCCTTCACGTCCTTCACGAACACGACGCCGTCGATGTCGGCCAGGTGCCCCGGGTCGAGCGGTGCGTATCCGAACCACGGGGAGACGCGCTGCGCGGGCAAGGGGTCGCCCAGGGTGGCGGCCAGACGTCGGGCGTCGATGACCGCACACTCCTCCCGGCCCGCGTACAGGAGTCCTTCGACCGTGTCCTGCGGCGGGCTGTCCACTCCCCGGTGCCGGATCGTGCCCAGTGCCGTCGCCAGGAAGGCGTACTCCTCGCCCAGTTGGGCGCTGACGATCGCGCCCGCGCTCCACCACTCGACCGGCAGGCCGCCCATCCGCATCGTGCTCTTGTTCCGCTGGAGATGGCCGTTGTGGGCGTGGACCAGCACCGGGGCCCGGCCGACGGGGGCCGCCGTGCCGGCGCCGCCGACGGCGGCGTCGCCGGTGTCGACACCCGCGACGGCGAGGAGGTTGTCGGCCATCATCCGGTCCCGCAGGCTCACCAGCCGTGTCATGCGGTTCGGCGAGGTGTCGGCCATCCAGAAGTGGTAGCGGAGCAGGCCGGTGGCCGTGCGGCCGTACAGGCGTGCCCGGTCCCGGTCGTCCCGCGAACTCGTCGCGATCAGATGCGGTCCCTGCGCGTCGAGGAGCGCCACCAGGTCGTCGGCGATCAGACGCAGCTCCGTGGCTTCGGCCGACTGCCCCACGGAGTGGGACGGGTCCGTCATCGCGTCGGGATTCGTCCACCGGTCGTCAGGGCCGAGCAGCCGGTCGAGCGTCTCCACGGCGCAGATGGCGTCGAGGAGTTCCGTGTCCACCCGGGTGGAGAGGTAGCCGTGGAGTGCGGTGAGGGCCTCCCGGGGACTCTCGGCGCCGGTGATCTCCAGCGGGCCGTCGAAGCCCGCGAAGCGGAGCCGGTCGGCCGCCGGGCGGCGTTCGTTGAAGGCGCGCATCCAGCGGACGAGCTCGCGGTTGGCGGCCGACGCGCCCCAGCCGTGGCTGAATCCGCGCTCCATGACCTCGTGGAGGGTGCCGGCGCCCGTGGTGACGTAGTCGTCCACGAGCAGACCCCGTATGCAGTCGCTCTCGATCGTGATGGTCCGGTAGCCCTCCTCCTCGACCAGCTGCCGGAACAGTTGGTTGCGTACGTCGAGCAGCGCGTCCTCGCCGTGCGTGGGCTCGCCCAGGGCGAGCAGCCTCGGCCTGCCGCGGAGCAGGCCCATGACAGCGGCGGCCTCGACGGCATGGGGGGCGTCCTTGATGTCGGTAGCCATGCCTTCAACGGTATCGTTGAACACCCGGTTGAGACTTCTGCGCGATAATGGCGGGACCATGGGACGAAACCTTCAAAGCGCCGTACAGCTCCGGCCTGTCGACCTGGCGCGCGAGCACGGTCTGTCCATGCAGGCGATCCGGAACTACGAGGAGGCCGGCGCCCTTCCGGCCGCCGCACGCACGCCCTCCGGATACCGCTGCTACACCTCGCTGCACGCGGGGGCGCTTCGCGCCTTCCTCGCCCTGCTGCCCGGCCACGGCCACCGGACGGCGACGGCGATCATGCGGGCGGTGAACGAGGGCGCGGCCGAGGAGGCGTTCCGTCTCGTCGACGAGAGCCATGCCCAGCTCCTCGACGACCGCCGGACCCTCCGGGCCGTGGAGAACGCCCTCCGCGACCTGGAGCCCGGCGCCGCCACCGCGAGCGGGCCCGGCGGCACGGCCGTCGCGCCCGGCGGCACGCCCGTGGTCCACGCCGGCACGTTCATCGGCCCCCTCGCGGAGAGGCTCGGCATCCGGCCCGCGACGCTGCGCGCCTGGGAACGCGCCGGGCTGGTGCGCCCGCGTCGCGATCCGCTCACGGGGTACCGCGTCTACGGCGAGGCCGACGTACGTGACGCCCGCCTGGTCCACCAACTGCGGCGTGGTGGCTATCTGTTGGAGCAGATCGCGCCGCTGATCACCCAGGTGCGGGCGGCCGGTGGTCTCGAGCCGCTGGAGGCCGCGCTCGGCGACTGGCGCGCCCGGCTGTCCGCGCGGGGCCGGGCGATGCTGGCCGGGGCCGCCGCGCTGGAGGCGTACCTGCGCGAGCGCGAGCGCGGCTGAGACCCCTACCGCGGATGCCCCTCGGCGCCGCCCGCCACGTACCGCCTCAGCCCCGCGACCGACACCTCCTCCAGGCTCTCCGCGAAGATCCGCCCCGGCCCCGCCGGTACGGGCAGCATGGACGGGACGACGAGGACCGTGCAGCCCGCCGCGTCGGCCGAGGCCGCGCCGTCCGGGGAGTCCTCGACGGCGACGCACGCCGCGTCCGGTACGCCGAACCGGCGGGCGGCCGCGCGGTACGGGTCGGGGTGCGGCTTCGTCCGTACGGTGTCGTCGGCCGAGAGGGTGAACGCGAAGGGGACATGTGCGAGCGCTCCCCCGATCACCGAGTCGACCACCGACCGCGGCGACGCGCTCACCAGGGCGAACGGCACGCCCTCCGCGGTGAGTTCGGCCAGGAGCCGGCCCGCGCCGGGGCGCAGCGGCGCGCCCCGGTCGACCCGTTCCTGGAAGGCGGCGGTGAGTGCCGTCGCCACGCCGTCCGCGTCCGGGTCTCCCGTCACGCGTACGAGGTGGGCGGCGGTGTCCTCGACGGCGCGTCCGACGACCTCGGGGGCGTCCGCGTCCGTCAGCCGGTGGCCGATCCGTGCGGCGATCTCCGCCGTGGCCTCCCACCAGAGGACCTCGGTGTCGACCAGGGTGCCGTCCATGTCGAAGAGGACGGCGGCGAGTTCGGTCACCGCTCCGCCCTCGGCGCGACGAACGCGGGGTGCGGGGCGAGGCCGAGGGTGACGCGTGCGCCGGGGGTGAGCCCGGTCGCGTCCCGGGAGGAGAGGTCCGCCTTGACGCGCGTACCGGCGTGGTCGAGGTGGACGCGGGTCACGGAGCCGAGGAAGGAGGTGGAGACGACGGTCGTGTCGCCGTCGGCGGCCTCGGTCACGGTGACGTTCTCGGGGCGGACCAGGACGTCGACCTCGCGGAGCTTCGGGGCCTCGCCGTCGACGGGGAGGCGGGTGCCCGCCACCTGGACCTCGCCGGAGTCGGTGAGGACGCCCGGGAGCCGGTTCATGGTGCCGACGAACTCGGCGACGAAGGGGGTCGCCGGGCGGCGGTAGAGCTCGGCCGGGGCGGCGCACTGCTCCAGCCTTCCCGCGTTGAGGACGGCGACGCGGTCCGCCATGGACAGCGCCTCCTCCTGGTCGTGGGTGACGAAGACCGTGGTGATGCCGAGGGAGAGCTGGAGGCGGCGGATCTCCTCCCGCAGGCTGAGCCGGACCTTGGCGTCGAGCGCGGACAGCGGCTCGTCGAGGAGCAGGACGCGGGGCCGCAGGGCGAGGGCCCGGGCGAGTGCGACGCGCTGCTGCTGGCCGCCCGACATCTGGTGCGGGTAGCGGTCGCCGTGTTCGGGCAGGCCGACGAGGTCGAGGAGTTCGGCGGCCCGGGCGCGCCGTTCGGCCGCCTTGACCTTCCGTACGCGCAGGCCGAAGGCGACGTTGTCGGCGGCCGTGAGGTTGGGGAAGAGGCTGTACGACTGGAACACCATGCCCGCGTCGCGGCGGTTGGCCGGGACCTGGGTGATGTCGGAGCCGTCGACGAGGACTTCGCCGGCGTCGGGCCGCTCGAAGCCGGCGAGGACGCGGAGCGCGGTGGTCTTGCCGCAGCCCGACGGGCCGAGCAGGGCGAGGAGTTCGCCGGGCTCGACGGTCAGGTCGAGCCCGTCGAGGGCGGTGGTGCTGCCGAACGTGCGGCGCAGGCCCCGGAATTCGACGCGCGCCCCGCCGACCGCGACCGGCTCGGTCCGCTCCGCTGTTGCTGTGGACGAGGACATGGGTCAGGACTCCTTGGGCGAAGTGCGGGACGGCGTACGGGAACTGCGGGCCTTGCGGGCGGAGTCCGGGGCGCCGGGTGTGCCGGCCTGCGCCGTTCCGGCCCGGGAGAGGGCGAGCAGCAGGCCCCAGGTGATGACGAGGCTGAGCAGGGAGACGGCCACCGACATCCGGGCGTGGGCTCCGGAGATGGACACGATCCACACCGCGAAGGGCCGGAAGCCGAGCAGCGAGGCGATGGTGAACTCGCCGAGGACCAGGGCCAGGGTGAGGAACGCGGAGCCCGCGAGGGAGGAACGCAGGTTGGGCAGGATGACGCGGAACATCACGTACGGCCAGCTCGCCCCGCAGTTGCGGGCGGCCTCGACCAGCGTGGGGACGTCGACGGCGCGCAGTCCGGCGTCGAGGGACCGGTACACGAACGGCAGGGCCATCACCGTGTACGCGAGGACCAGGACGAACGGGAAGCTCTCGTTCTGCACCGCGAGGAAGGTCTGGTAGAGCGGGGTCCGCGAGAGGTGGTCGGGGCCCCAGCGCAGCACGGTGCTGATGCCGGTGACGAGCGCGATGGGCGGTACCACCAGCGGCAGCATGCACATCACCTCGACGACCGGCCGCAGCCGGGGCGCCCCGATCCGTACGGCCACCAGGGCGGGTACGGCGAGCAGTAGCGCGAGGACGATCGTCGCGGCCGCCAGGCCCAGGGAGAGCAGCAGGCTCTCGGTGAAGCCGTCGGCGGCGAGCAACGCGGTGTACGCCTCGAAGGAGATGCCCTGGCCGGGCGTGTGCACGGTGAAGACGAACGAGGCGATCAGCGGGATGAGGAAGTACGCCCCGCCGAGTCCGAGGACGACTCCGCGCCAGACGCGGGGCCTGCGCCGGTCACGGGTCCGCGCGGACGCTGCCGGCGGGCTCGTGTCCGCGTCGTCCGTGCCGGGTCCCGGTGCGGCCTCCCGGGCGGTGGGGGTCATCGCAGCCATCGGGCGCTCCTGCGCTGGAGGGGGAGGTAGACGGCCATGACGAGTCCGGCGATGAGGATCATGTCGAGGCCGAGGGCGAGGGCGACGTTCTCCTGGCCGACGAGGACGTTCCCGGAGAGGGCGTCCGCGATCTTGAGGGTGACCAGGGGGACGGAGCCGCCGACGAGCGCCGCCGCGGTGGCGTGCGCGGCGAAGGCGCTGCCGAAGAGCAGCACGAACCCGCCGAGCAGGGACGGCGCGAGGACGGGGATGCCGACGTGGCGCCAGTACTGCCAACCGCCCGCGCCCGCGTTCTGCGCGGCCTCGCGCCACTGGGGGCGCAGCCCGTCGAGCGCGGGGAGGATCACCAGGACCATGAGCGGGATGAGGAAGTACAGGTAGACCACGGCGAGGCCGGTGAACGAGTACAGGTTCCAGCCGAGGCTGCCGAGGTCGGCGAGCTGGGTGACGACGCCGGAGATGCCGACGGTCGCGATGAACGCGAACGCGAGGGGGACGCCGCCGAAGTTGGCGAGGACTCCGGAGGCGGTCAGCACGGCGTTGCGCAGCGCCTGGGAGCGGGAGGTGACGACGGCCTGGGCGATGAGGACGCCGAGGACCGAGGCGATGAGCGCCGTGAGGGCGGAGAGCTGGACGCTGCCCACGAGGGAGCCCAGGTAGGGGCCCTGGAGGGAGCGGCTGAGGTGCTCGCCGGTCAGGGCGGTGGCGCCGGTGCCGGGGTCGGTGCGGGTCACGGCGCCGTACAGGAGGGCTCCGAGCGGCAGGCCGAAGCACAGCCCGGTGAAGGCGATGAGGGGGAGGGCGGCGAGCCAGGTGCGCGGGCCGCGCCGCCGGCGGCGGGTGCCGCCGGCGGTTCCCCCGGTGGGGGTGGAGGAGGCGGAGGACATCAGGAGACGGCCTTGTCCCACTTCTCGGCGAGGGTGGCCTTGGCCTTGTCGAGCTCGGCGGAGGCCGGGAAGGCGGGGGTGCCGGTGACGGCGGGCAGCTTGGCGACGAAGGTCTTGTCGGCGGTGCCGTCGGCGGTCATGGCCGGGAGCAGCACCGGGCGGGCGTAGCCCTTGAGCCAGAGGTTCTGGCCCTCGGCGCTGTAGAGGTACTCCATCCACAGGCGGGCGGCCGCGGGGTGCGGGGCGTCCTTGTTGACCGCCTGCGAGTAGAACTGGGCGTAGACGCCGTCGGTGGGCACGGCGACCTGCCAGTCGACGCCCTTGTCCTTGAACTGGTCGGCGTAGCCGGCGTTCAGGTAGTCCCAGTCGATGCTGATGGGCGTCTCGCCCTTCTCGACCGTGGCCGGGGTGGACTCGACGGGGATGAAGTTGCCGCTCTCCTTCAGCTTGCCGAAGAAGTCGATGCCGGGCTGGATGTCGGCGAAGGAGCCCTTGTTGGCGAGGGCGGCCGCGTACACGCCGCCGAAGGCGGAGCCGGACTTGGTCGGGTTGCCGTTGAGGGCGACCTTGCCCTTGTACTCCGGCTTGAGCAGGTCGGCGAAGGTCTTCGGGCAGTTGGGGATGCGCTTGGCGTCGCAGCCGATGGAGACGTAGCCGCCGTAGTCGTTGTACCAGCGGCCGGCCTCGTCCTTCTGGGCGGCGGGGATCTTGTCCCAGGCCTCGACCTTGTACGGGGCGAACAGGCCCTCCTCGGCGCCGCTGCGGGCGAAGGCGATGCCGAGGTCGAGGACGTCGGGGGCGCGCTTCTGGCCCTTGCGGGACTTGACGGCGGCGATCTCGTCGGCGCTCGCGGCGTCCGGGTTCTCGCTCTCGATCTTGATGCCGTACTTGGTCTCGAAGCTCTTGATCAGTTCGCCGTAGTTGGCCCAGTCCGGCGGGAGCGCGATGACGTGGAGGGCGCCTTCCTGCTTGGCCGCCTTGACGAGGGCGTCCATGCCGCCGAAGTCCTTGGCCGACGCCGCGGTGGCCGCCTTGGCACCGTCGCCGTTGGCCCCGGCCTCACCCTCGGGTGCGGCGCCACAGGCGGTGACGGTGGTCAGGACGGCGGCGCCGAGCAGCACGGCGGCACCGCGGAGGGGGGTTCTGCGCACGGGTTCTCCCAGAGGCGAGTGAAGGAACTTGTCTGAACAAGCCGCCCTTAGTTCGCCCTTACATCCTGTCCGCAGAATGAACGGAACATGACCGGTACCAGACGCCTCCCGGAAGAGCCGGGTGCGGTGAACGCCAGGTGAATGCCGTGGACTTGGACCTACCGGGGGACTCAACGCGGGGCCGTCCGCTCGGGTTAGGCTGACCCCCGCACCACACACACGGTGACCAGCTGTGCACAGCCGTACGCGGCGGTCCGCAGCGACCCACCGCCACACGCGAGCAAGAAGGGGGATGCCGTGACGGCGCTCTACGTGGAGATCGCGGAGGGACTCCGCCGCTCGATCCTCAGCGGCGAGTACGCCATCGGTGCCCGGCTGCCCTCCGAGAGCGACCTCGCCACCCGCTGGACGGCGTCACGCGGCACGGTGCGCCAGGCCGTCGCCCTCCTCACCTCCGAAGGACTCATCGGCTCACGCCAGGGCGCCCGCCGCATCGTCCTCCGCAGGGAGCGCCGGCACAGCTTCGCCGAGCTCCACAGCTTCGCCCAGTGGGCGCGGGCCATGGGCTACCAGGCGACCAGCCGCTTCCTGCACCGGGAACGCCGTACGGCCACCTCCGAGGAGGCACGCCGGCTCGTACTGCCGGAGGGGGCGGGGGTCCTGGACGTGCTGCGCCTGCGGCTCCTGGACGGCGAACCCGTCATGGTCGAACGTACGGCGTACGCGGGCTGGGTCGCCCCGACGGTCGAGGCGCTGCCCGTCGACTGCGCCTCGATCATGGACAGCATGGCGGAGGAGGCCGGAATCGTCGCGCACTACGGCGAGCACCTCATCGACGCCGTCCCCGCGGGCAGTGACGACGCACGGCTGCTCCGGGTCCGCCGGGGAAGCCCGCTGCTGCGCCAGCGGCATCTGACCAGCAACCCGGACGGCCGCCCGATCGAATGGACCGAGGACCGCTACCGCGCGGGCAGCGTGACCTTCAACGTGAGCAACTCGGTGGGGACGGCGCCACTGGTGAGGGACCCGGGCTCACTGCTGATGTGACGCCGGCGCGGGCCCTTCGCCCGGAAACGACGAAGTGGTGGCCGAGATCGCTCTCGACCACCACTTCGCACGACGAGTCGTCGTGTCCGAGGGGGGACTTGAACCCCCACGCCCGATAAAGGGCACTAGCACCTCAAGCTAGCGCGTCTGCCATTCCGCCACCCGGACAAGGTGTGCGTCGCGGTGAGTGATGATCACCCGCGGCGACAAGATGAATATATCAGGGCTCTGACCTGCACTTCACCTCCATTTCCCCCCATCACCCCGCCACACGTACCGCAATGGGCTCTTTACGGAGCGTGAACCGAGGTGATTCGCTGCCGGCATGCCATTCCAGAACTACGGCGTGCTCGTGGGAACCCTCAACGACCACTTCCGGGACGACGAGGACGACCAGGGGCGCTGGTTCCACGTCAATCTGAAGGTGGACGCGCCCGCCGGGCAGTACCACTGCGCCATCGACGTCGACAGTCACAAGTCCAACGTGGGGGTGCAGTGGAAGACCTTCACCCTGAAGGCATCCCTCGTCGGGCCCGCAGCCGCCCTCTCCCCCGGCTACCTCGATCTCGCGCCCACCCCCGAATCCGGCGCCCTGGACTACCTGCGCCATCCGGAGCTGGTGGACCGCACCGGGGTCCTCTTCGAGCGCCGTCCGCCGTCCTGGCTCCAGGAGCTCCTCGACCTGCTGGGCTCGCGTCCTTGGCACGCGGGCTCCAACGAGGACGCCGCCGACGCGCTGGAGCCCATGCTCGTGGCGGGGCGGCACACGCTCGTCTTCGGCGAACCCTTCGTCGACGACTCCGAGGGACGCCTCGGCATGCACAACATCCATCAGAACCAGGGGGACCCGTTCGGCTCCCAGTGGTGGCCGGAGAACGGCATCTGGCAGGACGGCGCGACGCTCACCCGGCGGCCGGACGGCCGGTACGACGTCTTCCTGAACAAGTTCTCCAGCCAGGCGGCGCGGACGGACGGCGCGGGACACCCGGTCGCCTGACGACGGCCGGTCGCGCACGGAACGGGGCCGGGGCGAGCGACGCCCCGGCCCCGTAGGCCCCGTAGGCCCCGCAGGCCCGTTCGACGGACCTTACGGCGCCATCTCGTACGTGCCGGACAGCGCCTCGACGCGCTGCCAGACCCGCCCCGAGCGGGCCTCGTCGACGACCGGACGCCGGACGGCCCCCAGGGCCCAGGCCTGCTGCTGCTCGGTGGCGGAGTCCTTGCCGTGCAGTTCGACCGCGTGGGCGGAGAAGTCCCGTACGAGCACGGCGAACAGCTCGTCGAGGACGTCCTCGTCGAGTTCCGTCAGGCGTGCCTGCTCCAGGACCAGCTGGCCGTGCACGACGAGCGCGAAGAGCTGGCCGACGGCGAGGAGGAGGTCGAGGTCGCGGCTCTGCTCCTCGTCCGGCGCGGCGGTGCGGACGAACTCGCAGAGGGCGTCGGCCTGTTCGCGGAGGCGGGCGACGTTCGGCACGTCGGCGTACGTGTCGTACGCCGGGCGCCAGTCGTGGAAGCGGACGGAGCCCAGGCCGCGGGCAGGCCCCTGCCGGAAGAGGAAGGTGTCGTCGGCCGCGTCCAGCCGGGTCGGTACGGGCTCGTAGTCGGCCGGCGCGAGGAGGTGGTTGCGCATGAACTTCAGGATCAGCGCCAGGTTGACGTGGACCGTGCCCTCCAGCTTCGGCAGGCCGCGGATCTCGACGGCCGCCTGGGCGAAGTAGTTGTCCTTCTCGAAGCCCTTGGCGGCGATGACGTCCCACATCAGGTCGATGACCTTCTCGCCCTCCGTGGTCACCTTCATCTTCGTCATCGGGTTGAAGAGGAGGTAGCGGCGGTCGTCGGGACCGGCGGAGCGGAAGTAGTCGACGGCGCGGTCGCTGAACAGCTTCATGCCCACGAGTCGGACGTACGCGTCGGCCAGCTCGCGCCGCACGTGCGGGAAGGCGGTGACGGGGCGGCCGTAGAGGATGCGGTTCTGGGCGTGGGTGACGGCCTCGTACATCGCGTGCTCGCAGATGCCGATCGAGGCGGTGCACAGGTTGAACTTGCCGACGTTGACGGTGTTGAGGGCGGCGTCGAAGGCGGCGCGGCCGGTGTGCAGGACGTCCTCGGCGGCGACCGGGTAGTCCTCCAGGCGGAACTCGCTGACGAACTTGGAGGAGTCGACGACGTTCTTGACGAGGTGGTACGCCGGGTGGCGGCTGTCGGCGGCGAAGAAGACGTAGCCGTCGGGGCCCTCGACGTCGGTGCGGCGGCCGAAGACGGAGACGAGTCCGGCGGCGTTTCCGTTGCCGATGTAGTACTTGGATCCGGTGGCGCGGAAGCCGCCGTCCGCCTGCGGCTCCAGGAGCATGTCGGTGGAGTAGATGTCGGCGCCGTGGGTCTTCTCGGAGAGGCCGAAGGCGAACACCTCTCCCTGGGCGAGGAGTTCGGCGGCGCGGGCGCGGGCGGCGGCGTTGTCGCTCTGCCAGACCGGGCCGAGGCCGAGGATGGTGACCTGCCAGGCGTACCAGTAGTCGAGTCCGTAGAAGCCGAGGATCTCGTTGAGGGCGGCGATGCGGGCGGTGTCCCAGCGCTTGTCCCGCCCGCCCTCGGAGGCGTCGGCCCCCGCCTCGGCGGACGGCGTCAGGAAGGTCTCGAACAGGCCCTCCTTGGCGGAGAAGGCGAGGAAGTCGCCCAGCCAGGCGCGCGTGCGGTAGTCCTCGATGATCCGGCGCTTGCCGCGCGCCTCGAACCAGTCGACGGTGGCGCGGAGCAGCCGCCGCGTCTCGGGGTCGAAGTGCGCCGGGTCGTAGGTGCGCGGGTTGAAGAGCAGCGAGTCGGCCATGGGCTCCGTCTTTCGGTCCGGTGGGGTGCGGTGGAGTGGCGTGGAGTGCGGTGGGGTGCCGTGGGGTGGCGTGCGGTGGTCGCGGCGGTGCGGGGGGGCGTGTCAGCGCGCGGCGGCGAGCCGGTGGAGGGTGGCGAGGACGTCGTCGAGCCAGGCCAGCGTCATCCGTTCGTACGCGATGCCGCCGCGCAGGACGACGTGCTGGAGCTCACGTCCGGCGTCGAGCGGTCCGGAGGCGGTGGGCGCGTTCTCGTCGGGCCCTGATTCCGCACCCGCACCCGCACCGGGTCCCGAACCGGGCCCTGGTCCCGCTCCCGGCTCCGGCCCCGATCCCGGTCCCGATCCCGCTCCCGCTCCCGCTCCCGCTCCCGGGAAGTCGCGTTCCTCGCCGGCGAGGTAGTGGGCGAGGCGCTCGGTGTGCGCGCGCCGGTGCCGCTCGACCTCGTGGATCAGCGCGGCCGGGTCGTCGAAGGCCGCGCCCCGGATCTTCACCGCGAGGTCGTGCCGGATGCTCTCGGGCTCGATGGGTTCGTGGATCCAGCTGGACAGCACGGCCTGCCCGAGGTCCGCGACGGTGTACTCCTTCTTGTCCGGACGGCCCTGCTGCGGCACGTCCCGGACGTCGACCCAGCCGTCGCCCTCCATCCGCTTGAGCACGCGGTAGATCTGCTGATGGCTGGCGGTCCAGAAGTACCCGATGGACCGCTCGAAGCGCCGGGCCAGCTCGTAGCCGGATCCGGGCTTCTCCAGGAGGGACACGAGAATCGCGTGTTCGATCGCCACACCCGGAATCCTTCTATGCAACTCGTTGCATAGGCAAGCGCGACCGCCCGGGTGAGACGCGGCTCACCCGGGCGGCGGGCCCGAACGCACCGCCGTCGGGCTCACCTCAGGTCGGCGGCCCTGTCGAGTTCCTCGTCGAGGGCCATCGCGGCGGTGATGAGGGCGAGATGCGTGAACGCCTGCGGGAAGTTGCCGAGTTGTTCGCCGGTACGGCCGATCTCCTCCGCGAAGAGACCGACGTGGTTGGCGTACGTGAGCATCTTGTCCATCGCGAAGCGGGCCTGGTCGAGGCGGCCGGCCCGGGCGAGCGCCTCCACGTAGAGGAAGCTGCAGAGCGAGAAGGTGCCCTCGGAGCCGCGCAGGCCGTCGGGGGACGCCTCGGGGTTGTAGCGGTAGACGAGGCTGTCGGTGACGAGCTCGCGGTCCATGGCGTCGAGGGTGGAGAGCCACGAGGGGGCCCTCGGCGAGATGAAGCCGACGAGCGGCATGAGCAGCAGGGACGCGTCGAGCACCTCGCTGTCGTAGTGCTGGACGAAGGCCTTGCGCTCCGGATTCCAGCCGCGCTCCATGACCTGGACCAGGATCGCGTCGCGCTGCGCGGTCCAGCGCGTGAGGTCGGCGGGGCGGGCGTACTCGTGGGCGAGGCGGATGCCGCGGTCCAGGGCCACCCAGCACATCATCCTGCTGTACGTGAAGTCCTTGCGTCCGCCGCGCGTCTCCCAGATGCCCTCGTCGGGGCGGTCCCAGTTGTCGCAGAGCCAGTCGAGGAGCGCCGAGAACCCCTTCCACCCCTCGTAGCCGGCCAGTTCGGCCAGATCCGCAGAATGGGTCATCGCGTAGGCGAACTCGCCGTAGATGTCGAGCTGGAGCTGGTCGGCGGCGCCGTTCCCGGCCCGGACGGGGAAGGAGTCACGGTAGCCGGACAGGTGCGGCAGGATCTCCTCGGACAGCCGGGGGTCGCCGTCGACGCGGTACATGATCTGCATCGGCTCGCCGCCCGGCGGGCGCGCGGCGCGGCCGCGGCCACCGAGCCAGCGGCGGAAGGCGTCGGCCTCCTCGATGTATCCGAGGTCGAGCAGGACCCGCACCGAGAACGACGCGTCGCGGATCCAGGTGTAGCGGTAGTCCCAGTTCCGCTCGCCGCCGATCTGCTCGGGGAGCCCCATGGTGGGGGCGGCGATCGGGGCGCCGGACGGGGCGTAGATGAGCAGCTTGAGCGTGATGGCCGAGCGGTTGACCATGCTCTGCCAGCGGCCCCGGTAGCGGCACCGGCGCATCCATCCGTGCCAGAAGACGCGGGTCTCCTCCAGTGCCGCCTGCACGGCTTCCTCGGTGACCGGTTCGGGGGCGGCGGCTCCCGGGGCGGAGGTCTCCAGGACGATTCCGGCGGTCTGGCCGTGCCGGAGGGTGACGGTGGCGCGCACGTCCTGCCCGTCGGCCTCCAGGGGGACGCTGCTCCGCAGGTGGACGTCGAGGTCGGGGCCGTGGAAGGTCGCGGCGGAGCCGTCGAGCGTGAGGGTGTGCGGGGCGCGCGCGTAGTCGAACCTCGGCCGGCACGTGACGTCGAAGGTGAGGGTGCCGCGCACGACCCGCAGGGCCCGCACGAGACGGTGCCGGTCGGTGGGTACGTCCGGGCGGTGGCTCACCGGCATGAAGTCGACGACCTCGCCCACCCCCTCCGGGGTGAGGAAGCGGGTGATCAGGACGGCCGTGTCGGGCAGGTAGAGCTGGCGGACGGTGACCTCGTCGTGCGCGGGGGCGATCGTGAAGTGGCCGCCGCGCTCCTGGTCGATCAGCGAGGCGAAGATGCTCGGGGAGTCGAATCGGGGCGCGCAGAACCAGTCGACGGCGCCGTCGGCGGAGATCAGGGCGGCGGTCTGCAGGTCGCCGATCAGACCGTGGTTGGCGATCGGGGGGTACTCGGGCACGAGCGACCTCGTTCTCTCCCGCGGCTCCGGGCAGCCGTCGGGGGGCACCTCGGCGCCATTGCTCGGCGACACCTCGGCGCCACTGCTCGGTGCCGCTCCTCGGGTCCACGCAACCGGTAGCGGGGCGTCCCGGCAAGGCGGAGGGACCGACCGGGCGAACTCCGCCGGCTCCGCGGACTCCTCTGCGCGTACTCCCCCGTAGCTGCCCGACTGGTCGGTATGCCCCCGGGTCCGCCGCCTGTGCCACCACCGCACGAGAGGCCCGGCTCCGGCACCCGGCACCCGTCACCCGTCACCCGTCACGGAGCGAGCAGCCTCGACCCGGAGCCGTTGGGTCACCCTCGCGGACCCGTCGCCCGCCCCAGCGGGCCGACGCGCCGGCGCCGCCTGCCTGGTGTGCCATCGCTGACGGCGGGCCACGACGGGAACCGGCCATTCGGTCGGCCTGGACGGAGGGCACGATTCCGGCATTGAGGGGCGCCCACGGCTGGACCACACACGCCTGGACGCCCTTCCCGCCGCCACCCTGGAGTCCGCCGGCGCCCCCGCCGACCGGCCGGGAGCGAGGCGGAGCGCGGCCGGATCTGTGCGGGTGCTACTCCCCGGGTGAGCGTCCGGCGCTCCACCCGCCGGGCCACGTCGGACGCGGTGCGGGACGCGCCGGACCGGGAGGCGCCGAAGGGGCTGAGCTGGGGAATCGGTACCGAATCTTCCGCTTCCCGTGCCGATCCGATCAGGCCCGACCCCTCCTCGGCCAAGGGTCGCTGAAACGGAATCGGCAATTTTCCGTAAGCACTTGCACACCCTCACCCACCGCTCCCGTCACGCCGTCCACTCCGACCCGAGGGACACCTCTCCCGCGCTCGAACCACATGAACGCGCGTAGATGGGCCGAAAGGCGTCCTTGCCGCCAGGCCGCCCGGATTCGAGGATTCCCCTGTCGAGATTGACAGGTCCATGGCGAGCCAGACTCCCTCGTCGGGGACCCGCCCGCTCGGCACCGAAGGGATCGCCCACCCAGCGGTTCCCCCCACTCCCCCACCGGAGGATCCAGTGAACCTCAAGCGTCTGTCCCCCCTCGGCGGCGCGGCCAAGGGTGCACGGCTGATCGCCGTGGCCTCCGCCCTGCTCGCCGCATCGGCGCTTGCCGTCCCCGCCTCGTCCGCCGCCACGACCGTGGAAGGCCGGGCCACCGCCGCCCAGCTCGCCGTGGCCGACCAGGCCGTGCGCGGAGCCGACGTCCCCGGCACCGCGTGGTACACCGACCAGGCGACCGGGAAGATCGTCCTCACCGCCGACTCCACCGTCTCCGCCGCCGAGATCGCCGAGATCAAGAAGGCGGCGGGCGACCGCGCCTCCAGCCTGGAGATCAAGCGGACGCCCGGCACGTTCAACAAGCTCATCGCGGGCGGCCAGGCCATCTACGCGGGCGGCGGCCGCTGCTCGCTCGGCTTCAACGTCCGCAGCGGCTCCACCTACTACGCCCTGACCGCCGGTCACTGCACCAACATCGGCAGCACCTGGTACACCAACTCGTCCAGCACCACGGTGCTCGGCACCCGGGCCGGCACCAGCTTCCCGACCAACGACTACGGCATCATCCGGCACTCCAACGCCTCGGCTGCGGACGGCCGCGTCTACCTCTACAACGGCACCTACCGCGACATCACCGGCGCGGGCAACGCCTCCGTCGGCCAGTCGGTACAGCGCAGCGGCAGCACGACCGGACTGCACGGCGGAACGGTCACCGGCCTCAACGCGACCGTCAACTACGGCGGTGGCGACATCGTCTACGGCCTGATCCAGACCAACGTCTGCGCCGAGCCCGGCGACAGCGGCGGCGCGCTCTTCTCCGGCACGACGGCGCTCGGCCTCACCTCCGGCGGCAGCGGCAACTGCTCCAGCGGCGGCACGACGTTCTTCCAGCCGGTGACGGAGGCGCTGAGCGCGTACGGCGTGAGCGTCTTCTAGCAGCACGGCGAGCGTCTTCTGAGCTCTCCGCCCGCGCACACAGGCCGGCGGCCCCCTCGGGGCCGTCGGCCGTCGGCATCTCCCCGCGTCAGCGATCCAGATCCTTGCGGGCGGTCTCGGGCAGCCGGAAGTACACCGCCGAGGAGACGAGGCACAGGGCGGCCACGTACCAGGGGAAGAGACCGGGCACGTCCCACTCCTTGAAGAGCGTGCCGACATACGGTGCCGTGCCGCCGAAGAGCGCCACCGTCAGCGAGTACGGAAAGCCGATCCCGGCCGCCCGCACGCGCGCGGGGAACATCTCCGCGTTCACCGCGGCCGAGATCGAGGTGAAGCCGGTCAGCAGCACCATGCCCGCGCACTGCACCAGGAGGAGGGAGAGGAACGAACCGTCGAGCGCGCGCAGCAGCGGCACGGCGAGGACCGCGAACCCGATCCCGAAGAACAGCAGGGACGGCTTCCGGCCGAAGCGGTCGGAGAGCAGTCCGCCGACCGGTTGCAGCAGCGCGAAGAAGGCCAGGGAGAGGGTTCCTGCCAGCAGCGCGTCCGCCTTGTCGATGCCGGTGTTGAGCTCCGCGTACGTCGGCAGGTAGGACGTCCACGTGTAGTACGCGAGGGTGCCGCCCGCCGTGATGCCGCCGATCAGCAGCGAGGCGCGGGGATGGTGCCGCAGGGCCTCGAAGAGGCCCGGGCGGGGAGCCTCGTGGCGGCCCGCGCTCCGGGTCTCCTCGGCGCCCCGGCGGATCCAGAAGCCGGCGAGGCTGAACACCGCGCCGAGCAGGAAGGGGATGCGCCAGCCCCAGCTGTTCATCCCGTCCTCACCGAGCCGGCTGACCAGCAGCGCGGCGATGCCGGAGGCGGCGAGCTGTCCGGCGGAGGTGGAGACGTACTGGAAGGAGGAGAACAGACCGCGCCTGCCCGGTCCGGCCGACTCGACGAGGAAGGTCGTCGAGGCCGCGAACTCCCCGCCCACGGAGAGGCCTTGAAGGAGCCGGGCGATCACGAGCACGACGGGAGCGAGGACGCCGGCCGCGGCGTACGTCGGGGTGAGTCCGACCAGCAGGCTGCTGCCGCCCATGAGCAGGATCGTCGCGGTGAGGGCGGTGCGCCGGCCGCGCCGGTCGGCGAGCGCGCCCATGAGGAGTCCGCCGACGGGGCGCATGAAGAAGCCGACGGCGAAGACGGCGAAGGTCGACAGGAGGGGAACGAGGGAGTTCCCCGAGCCCTTGGGGAAGACCTGGTTCGCGATGTAGGCGGCCAGGAAGGTGTACGCGTACCAGTCGTACCACTCCACCGCGTTGCCGACGGAGGCCGCGAGGAGCTGACGTAACGGCCGCCGGGAGGCGGGTGGTCGCGGCGCGGCCTCGGGATCGGGGGAGGTGGTCGTGAGGGCGCGGGACGTGGCGTCGTGGTGCCCGGGAGGCGTGTCGGTCATGATCACGCCTCTGCCCCGGCCCACCCCGCCGTACGCTTCAGTCGACCGGCCAGGTGTGCGCCGGCGCGTTCAGATGCATGTACTCGATGTACTGCTGGGTCATCCGCCGCAGCGCCTGATGCCGGTCCGCGTGGTCGATGTCATGGATGTGGTGGAACATGTCGGACTGCCACTGCGCGCCGTTGCGGCCGCTGACGCACCGCTGCTCGATGACCCCGAGGAGCGGCTCCCGCCGGGACGCCTCCAGGCCCATCCGTTCGAGCCCGCGGTCCGCGAGCGGCAGCAGGCGCCGCAGGACCAGCTCGGTCACCGGGACCTCGCCCATCCCGGGCCAGTACACCTGCGCGTCGATGCCGTGGCGGGCGGCCGTGTGCAGGTTGTCCTCCGCGGCCGCGAAGGACATCCGCGACCAGACGGGCCGGTCCTCGTCGACCAGGGCCCGGATCAGCCCGTAGTAGAACGCGCCGTTCGCGAGCGTGTCGGCGACGGTGGGACCCGCGGGCAGCACCCTGTTCTCGACGCGGAGGTGCGGGACGCCGTCGACCACGTCGTAGACGGGGCGGTTCCAGCGGTAGACCGTGCCGTTGTGGAGGGTGAGCTCGGACAGTCCAGGGGTTCCGCCGCGGTCGAGCGTCTCTTCCGGGTCCTCGTCGTCGCAGAGGGGCAGCAGGGCCGGGAAGTAGCGGGCGTTCTCCTCGAAGAGGTCGAAGACGGAGGTGATCCAGCGCTCGCCGAACCACACCCGCGGCCGCACGCCCTGCACCTTCAACTCGTCGGGCCGGGTGTCGGTGGCCTGCTCGAACAGGGGGATGCGCGTCTCGCGCCACAGCTCCTTGGAGAACAGGAACGGCGAGTTCGCCGCCAGGGCCACCTGCACGCCCGCCACGGCCTGCGCGGCGTTCCAGTAGTCCGCGAACTCGTCCGGCGACACCTGGAGGTGGAACTGGGTGCTGGTGCAGGCCGCCTCCGGCGTGATCGTCTCCGCGTGGGTGCGCAGCCGCTCCACGCCGTCCACGGAGATCAGCAGGTCCTCGCCGCGGGCGGCGAAGATCTGCTCGTTCAGAAGGTGGTAGCGGGGGTTCTCGGAGAGCGACGTGGGGCCCGCGTCCTTGAGTTCGAGGGTCGGCAGGATCCCGATCATGACCAGATGCGCACCGATCCCCGCGGCCTGCTGCTCGGCGTGGTTGAGCGCGTCACGGATCTCCTGCTCCCAGGAGTCGGGGCCGCCGCCCGCGCTGAGCCGCCGCGGTTCGAGGTTGATCTCCAGGTTGAACCGGCCCAGCTCGGTCGACCAGGCGGGATCCGCGATCGCCTCCAGGACGTCGGTGCTGCGCATGGCCGGCTCGCCGGCTCCGTCCACGACGTTCAGCTCGATCTCCAGACCGACCTGCGGCCGCTCGAAGTCGAACCGCGACTCGCGCAGCATCCGCGCGAACACGTCGAGGCACCCGTGCATCTTGTTCCGGAACCGGCGACGGTCTTCACGAGTGAACTCCAGCGCCGGAACGTCACGTCCCATCGGGCCCTCCCGAGTCTTGTCGGCACGGACCTCCACCACCCAGCGTCCCACTCCCGGGGCCGGCCAACCACCGAAGCGGATCGGAGCACCCCCGGAGCACGCGTGCGCACCCGGCGGGCGGTACTCCGGAAAGCCCTCGGTGGGTGTCGGTGTCCGGGCGTAGGCTTCGTCACGCCGCCGGCGAAGCGGGACGGCGCGACAGGACGGGGCGGGGGCGGGATGACGGCTGATGCAGCTGGAACGACCACCGGGACGGGCGGGTCGACCGGGGAGGCCGGGACGACGGGGGCGGCCGGGCCGAGCGGGACGGCGTCGACGTGGGGATCGGACCTCGACTCGGTCGTCGTGTACGCGCAGGGGGCGCTCTGCCGCCGCCTGGCCCGGGGGCCGCTGCCCCCGGACGGCCGGGTGCGCGTCACCGGGCTGCCGCGCTCGCTGGACCCCGGCTCGCTCCGGGCCCGGGTCCTGGGCGCCGGCGGGATACGGGTCACCGAGGCCCGGGTGGAGGTCGGTGCCGAGCCGCTGGGCACCGCCGCCGGCGCACCGCAGGGACTGCGACGCGAGGTCGAGCGGCTGCGCGACGCGCACGCGGCGGCCGAGGCGCGCCGGGGCCGGCAGCAGGGACTGATCGCGGAGGTCGGTGCGCTGCGCCCGGTGCCTCCGCCGCGCAAGCGCGACGACCCGCACCGCCGCACCCCCGTCGACGCGTGGCTGGAGCTCGCCGACTTCGTCGACGACCGGCTCACCGGACTGCACGCCCGGCTCGCCGAGCTGGAGGAGGCACTGCTCCTGGCCGAGCACGAGTTGTCCGTCGCCGCGGACCGGCTCGCCCGCGCTTCCAGTGCCACTCCGTCCACGCACGTGGAGACCACGGTGTCCGCGGTTCTGACCCTCGTGGGAGCGGACGGTGACGCCGAGGGGGAGGGCGGGCCGCGGGCCGCGGGGGAACCGGATCTCGAACTGGAGCTGGAGTACGGGGTGCCCGGCGCCGTCTGGGTGCCGGCCTACCGCCTCACCCACCGTCAGGGCGACGGCACCGGCCGCCTGGTGCTGCGCGCCTCGGTCGCCCAGCGCACCGGCGAGGACTGGACCGGGGTGCGGATCGCCCTGGCCACCGCCGATCTGCGGCGCCGCACCGACCTGCCGAAGCTCCGCTCGATCCGGATCGGACGCCGTCAGGCGGCCCCGGCTCCCTCCGGCTGGCGCGAGCCCCCGGCGGGGCTCGCCGACCTGTTCGCCGGGTACGCGGCAGCGGGCCCGCGCCCTCCCGCGCCCCGCACACCCGGGGCGGCAGGGGGGACGGCAGGGGGCGCTCCCCTGCCCGTCGCGGCCGGGGCGGGCTTCGTACCCGACCCCGTGGCGCTGCCCGCGCCGCCGATCTCCGGTGGGCCGCCGATTCCCCCGCCGGCACCCCAGGCCTACGGCGCACCGCCGCCGGAGCCGGCCGGCGGGTACGGTTCCGCCCCCGAGGCCTTCCGACCCGGGGCCTCTCCCGACTTCGCCCGGCGGTCGCCGGCCCCGCCCGGGGGCATGCCGCGCGGCGGCGGTCGGTCCTTCGCGGGCGCCCCGGCCCCCGCTGCCATGGCTCCCGCCGCTCCCGCGCCGCTCGGTGCCGCCCCGGCACCACCGCCCCCTCCCCCGCCGCCCGGGCCGCCGCGGCCGAGCGGCGACGAGCTCGACTACGCCGCTCTGGTGCTGTCGGGCCCCGACGAGCCGAGCGCCCGCAGGGGCCGGCTGTTCCCCGGCTCGCCCTCCGACGCGGCGGCGGCCGAGCACCGCCGGCGCGCCGATGCCGTGGCCTCCCTGGCACTGCCCGGACATGCCGTGCGGCCGCGCGAGTCGGCCGGTTCCTTCGACCACCGCTTCGATGCCGCCGCCCGCGCCGACGTGCCGTCGGACGGCACCTGGCACACCGTCACCGTCGGGGAGATTCCGGTCGGTCTGCGCACCGAGTACCTCTGTGTGCCGTCCGTGGAGCAGACCGTGTACGCGACGCTGGTCCTCTCCAACGCCACGGACCAGGCACTGCTCGCCGGCCCGGTGGAGGTCACCGTCGACGACGACTTCCTGCTGACCACCGCACTGCCCACGCTCGCCCCCGGCGGCGTGCGCCGGGTGGGGCTCGGGCCGGCCGAGGGCATCCGGGTCACCCGCCGCACCCACCTGAACGAGTCGACCGCCGGTCTGCGCAACAACGTCACCGTGCTCGACCACCGCGTCCACGTCGAGCTGGTCAACGGACTCGCGAGGCCCGCCACGGTCGAGATCCGCGAGCGGGTGCCGGTCGCATCCGACGCGGACGTACGCATCGAGGAGCGGGCCGGCTGGACGGCACCCGAGGACGGCGGGACGTCCGAGCAGCACGCTCCGGGCACCCGCGTCTGGCGTGTGGACCTGCCCGCCGGTGGCACCACCGCCCTCGACGGCGGTTACGAGATTCGCATCCCGGCCGGCAAAGCCCTGGTCGGCGGCAACCGCAGGAGCTGAGACACACCATGTCCACCGCCTCGAAGACGAGCACCGGCACGGCCGTGCCGTCGTCCCGCGTGCCCGCGGCCCCCGTCCCCGTCACCGCCGCGCCTGTCACCGCCGTCACCTGCCTGGAGGACCGCGCCCACGTCGAACGCGCCGTCGAACTGGACCTGGCGGGCGGGGTCCAGCGGCTGCGGCTCGGGCCCGTCAGCACGCTGGCCGTCGACCGTACGCTCCATGCCGAGTTGACCTCCGGCAACCCGGCCACCGTGCTCGACGTACGCGTCGTCCGCGGCTGGGAGCCGCGCGCGCCCCGGCGGCCTGCCGCCGACGACTCCGCGCTGCGCCACCGCGCCCACGCCCTCGACGAGGAGCGACGGGCCCTGGAGCAGGGGCGCGACCGGCTCCGGACCCGCCTCGACGTGCTCGGCCGGCTCGCCGCCGATGTCCTGCGGGACATCGGCGAGGGAGCCGGCTCCGGAGAGTCCGAAGGGCCCCGCTGGATCCGCGAACTGGACCGGGTCGACGCCGAGCGCGAGAGGTACGCGGAGCGACTCCGTACCGCTGACGCCCGGTTGTCCGCGCTGTCCGCCGAACTCGGCGAGGTGCGGCGGGCCGTGGACGCCACCGAGGAGGAACCCGCCGAGCTGGTCGCCCATGTCGAGCTGACCGTCGACGCAACGGCCGCCGGGCCGGTCGGGCTGCGCCTGAGCCACCTCGTCCCGTGCGCGCTGTGGCGGCCCGCCTACCGGGCCGTGCTCGACGGCGGCTCCGTGACCCTCGAGACCGACGCGATGGTCTGGCAGCGCACGGGCGAGGACTGGACCGGTGTCCGGCTGACGCTGTCGACCGCAAGGTCGGCGCTGGCCACCGAACCGCCGTCGCTGGGCGAGGACCGGCTGACGCTCAAGGACCGTACGGCGGCGGAGCGGCGCACGGTCGACGTCGAGCTGCGCGAGGAGGACATCAGCGACCTGGGGCCCGTCCCGGTCCTCGGGCTGCCCGGTGTGGACGACGGCGGCGAGACGCGGGTGCTGCACTCCCCCGCGCCGGTCTCCGTGCCCTCGGACGGCCGCGCGCACCGGGTGCCGCTCTCGGCCTTCAGCACCCCGGCCGGCAGCGAGTACGCCTGCTCGCCCGAGGTGTCTCCGCTGGTCACCCAGGTGGTGCGGTTCGACAACACGTCCGGGTACGTGCTCCTCGCCGGACCCGTCGATCTGATCCGCGGCAGTGGCTTCGCCGGCCGGGGCACTCTCGAGTTCGCCGCCCCCGGCGCCCCGGTCGAACTCGCCTTCGGCAGCCGCGACGACCACCGGGTGGTCCGGGAGACGGAGGAGACCCGGGACACCACCGGGCTCACCCAGCGGACGGTGGTCACCCGCACGGTCCGGCTGCACGTCTCCCGGTTCTCGGCGCCCGGGGAGTCGGACGACCGGGTGGTCGCGCTCCGGGAGCGGATCCCGGTCTCCGAGGTCTCGGCGGTGGAGGTACGGCTCCGCAAGGAGGCCTGCTCCCCGGCGCCCGACGCGGTCGACGCCGAGGGCATCGCCCGCTGGGACGTCACCCTGCCGCCGGGCGGCCGGCGCACGGTCACGCTGGTGTACGAACTGTCGGCGAGTTCCAAGGTCGCCGGGCTCTGACCCGGGGGCCGACGGCGGAGGGCGGGCGGAGCACGCCGAAGGCCGAGGGCGAGGGCGGAGGACCGGAGGCCGAGGGCGAGGGCGGAGGACCGGAGGCCGAGGGCGAGGGCGGAGGGCCGGAGGCCGAGGTCACCGTGGCGGGTTCGGTGCGCCCGCCGCCCTCCCCGGAGCGCACTCCGGGCACAGCCCCCAGTAGGTGACCTCCGCCTCGGCCACCGTGAAGCCGAACCGGTCCTCGGCCGGGAGGGCGGCCAGCGCGGCCACCGGGTCGCCGGTCGGGTGGACGTCCCGGACGGTGCCGCAGCCGGAGCACACCAGGTGCTGGTGCGGGCGGTGCGCGTTCGGGTCGTACCGCTTCGCACGGCCGTGGACGGAGACCTCCACGACCTCGCCGAGCCGGCCCAGTTCACCCAGGATGTTGTAGACGGTCGCCCGGGAGATCTCCGGCAGCCGCTCCGCCGCGCGGGCGTGCACCTCGTCGGCCGTGAGATGGACGTGCTCGCCGTCGAGGACCTCGGCGACGACACGCCGCTGGGAGGTCATCCTCCAGCCGCGCCCCCGCAGCCGCTCCAGCAGGTCGCTCATAGGATTTCACCTTTCTCGTATGAATTCCGGGTCCGGGAATGTCGCCGGCCGCCGAACAGGTCCGCCGGCGCCTTTTCGGATTCCGCCCGCTTGTTACGCGGCGGCGCCCTGCGTGTTCTCTTAGCAGTGCGGTCCCCGGTGCGCGACCATACGGACGCCGAGTCGCCGTGCTCGACACCTGAAAAGCAGACGACGTCACGAGCATGCGGCCGGCAGACGGAAACATCGCGACAGGAAGAAGGACGTACGTGTCCGGCAGCGAAAGCGAGAACCCGGCAATCCCCTCCCCGGCCCCGAAGGAGACGCGTCCCAGGACGAACCGGGACTGGTGGCCGAACCAGCTGGACCTCACGGTCCTCCACCAGCACTCGCCCCAGGCCAGCCCGATGGACGAGGGCTTCGACTACGCGGCGGAGTTCGCGACCCTGGACGTCGACGCGCTGAAGCAGGACGTCTTCGATGTGATGACGGCCTCGCAGGACTGGTGGCCGGCCGACTACGGCCACTACGGGCCGCTCTTCATCCGGATGAGCTGGCACGCGGCGGGGACGTACCGCATCGAGGACGGCAGGGGCGGCGGCGGTTCCGGCGCGCAGCGTTTCGCGCCGCTGAACAGCTGGCCGGACAACGCGAGCCTCGACAAGGCACGCCGGCTGCTCTGGCCGGTCAAGCAGAAGTACGGCCGGAAGATCTCCTGGGCCGATCTTCTGGTCTTCGCCGGTAACTGCGCCATGGACTCCATGGGATTCAAGACGTTCGGATTCGGCTTCGGCCGTGAGGACATCTGGGAGCCCGAGGAGGTCTTCTGGGGCTCCGAGGACACCTGGCTCGGCGATGAGCGCTACAGCGGAGACCGTGAACTCAGCGGTCCTTTCGGTGCCGTGCAGATGGGCCTGATCTACGTCAATCCGGAAGGCCCCAACGGAAATCCGGATCCGATCGCCGCGGCCCGCGACATTCGCGAGACGTTCGGCCGGATGGCGATGAACGACGAGGAGACGGCCGCGCTGATCATCGGCGGTCACACCTTCGGCAAGTGTCACGGCGCGGTCGATCCCACGTGCATCGGTCCGGAGCCGGAGGCCGCCCCCATCGAGCAGCAGGCCATCGGCTGGCGCAACACGTGCGGCAGCGGCAAGGGCGCAGACGCGCTCACCAGCGGCCTGGAGGGGGCCTGGACCACCGCGCCGACGAGGTGGGACAACGGCTTCCTGGACAACCTGTTCCGGTACGACTGGGAGCTGACGACGAGCCCGGCGGGCGCCCGGCAGTGGACGCCCACGGACCCCGCGGCCCAGGGCACCGTGCCCGACGCCCACGATCCGTCGAAGCGGCACGCTCCGATCATGCTGACCACGGACCTCTCGCTGAAGCTCGACCCGGTCTACGGACCGATCGCGAAGCGCTTCCACGAGAACCCGGAGCAGCTCGCGGACGCCTTCGCCCGCGCCTGGTACAAGCTCCTGCACCGCGACATGGGGCCCGTCTCGCGGTACCTCGGCCCGTGGATCCCCGAGCAGCAGTTGTGGCAGGACCCCGTCCCCGCGGTCGAGCACGCCCTTGTCACGGACGCGGACGTCGCCGGCCTGAAGCGCCGGATCCTCGACTCGGGGCTCTCCGTCTCCCAGCTGGCCACCACCGCGTGGGCGTCGGCGGCGAGCTTCCGCGGCACGGACAAGCGGGGCGGCGCCAACGGCGCACGGATCCGGCTCGCACCGCAGAAGGACTGGGAGTCCAACGCCCTTCCCGAGGTGACCGAGACGGTGGCGGCCCTCGACCGGATCGGGCAGGAGTTCAACGGCGCCCAGTCCGGCGGGGTACGGATCTCGCTCGCCGACATGATCGTCCTGGGCGGCTGCGCGGCCGTCGAACAGGCCGCGCAGAACGCGGGGCACGACATCACCGTCCCGTTCTCGCCCGGGCGCACGGACGCCTCGCAGGAGCAGACCGACGTGGAGTCGTTCGCCGTGCTCGAACCGCGGGCCGACGGGTTCCGCAACTACCTCCGGGCGGGCGAGAAGCTGTCGCCGGAGACCCTCCTCCTCGACCGCGCGAACCTGTTGACGCTGACGGCGCCCGAGATGACGGTCCTCGTCGGCGGCATGCGGGCGCTGAACACCGGCTTCCGCACGTCCCGGCACGGGGTGTTCACCGACCGGCCGGAGTCCCTGACCAACGACTTCTTCGTGAACCTGCTCGACATGGGCACGGAGTGGAAGCCGTCGGCGGCCACCGAGAACGTCTACGAGGGGCGGGACCGCGGCACCGGCGAGGTCAGGTGGACGGCCACCGCCGCCGATCTCGTCTTCGGCTCGAACTCCCAGCTCCGTGCCCTGTCGGAGGTCTACGGGTCCCGGGACGCGGGCGAGAAGTTCGTCCGCGACTTCGTGGCGGCGTGGAACAAGGTGATGAACCTGGACCGGTTCGACCTCTCCTGACCCGTACCCGGGCCTGCCCCGACCGCCCGACAACCGGCCGGGGCAGGCCTGGGCGGGCCTCCTGCGCCCCTGGGCCCCTCACTCCTCCAGGAGACGACGGGCCTCCCCGAGAAGGCGCAGGAGTTCGGCCCGCGCGGGGTCCTCGGGGGCGGCGGGCTCCGCCTCGCGGGGTGCGTGGGTGGTGAGGACGTGCAGGGCGACGGCGGCCTGCCGGGCGAAGAGGCTCAGCAGGTCGAGCTCGGACAGGCTGGACCGGGCCTGCGGAGACGGGTCGAGGACCTCGAGTACGCCGAGGACACGGTCTCCGTGCACGAGCGGCGCGGCCATCAGGGCGTTCGGCACGAAGCCGGTGGACCGGGCGACGTCCCGGTCGAAGGACGTGCTGTCGTGCAGGTCGTCGACGACCATCGGTTCGCCCGAGGCGGCGACCCAGCCGGCGATCCCCCGGCCCGCCGGGAAGCGCCGGCCCACCAGGAACTCCTGTCCCTGCCCGGAGACGGCCTCGAAGACGAGCTCGTCCGCCGCCGCCTCCAGGAGCAGGATGGAACTCGCCTCGGCGCCGAAGATGGCGCGCGCGGTGTCCACGACCGACTGCAGAAGTTCCGCCATGGCCGGATCGGGCCGGGGTGCGGAGGGGACGGCGGGGGCGATCGTCTGAGCCATGGGGGTTCCCTTCCGGCGCCGGTCGTTACCGGCTGCCGTGGACACGGACGTTGGCGGCGGACAGGTACAGGGCGTTCTTCAGCTGGAACGGCGTCAGCCGGGGCCGGCTCGACAGGATCCGCGCGCAGAGCCCGGCGACGAACGGGGTGGCGAAGCTGTTGCCGGAGGTACGGATCGACGTACCGCCGAGCCAGGCCACCTGCACCCGCTGGCCGGGGGCGAAGAACTCCACCGGAGGCTCGGGGTTGTACAGGTGGAGGTCCGGGTCGTCCTCCTGGTGGCTGCCGACCGAGATCACCGAGGAGAAGCGCCAGGGGAAGCTCTCCACATGGGTGTTGTGCGCGGAGGCGACGATCACGATCCGCTGGAAGTACGCCTCGTCGGCCAGCTTCCGCAGTTCCTCCACGAAGCGGTCGCGGCTGGTGGAGAGGCTGAGGTTCACGACGTCGAAGCGCTGGCGGACGGCCCACCGGATCCCTTCGAGGAGGATGTCGCCGCTGCCGGAGAACCGCTCGCCGAGCACCCGGACGCTGGACAGCTCGCAGTCCGGGGCGGTGCGGCGGATGATCCCCGCGCAGGCGGTGCCGTGACCGCAGGCGTCGCCCTCGTCGGTCTCCTCGACGTGGACGCCGTCGTCGTCCTTGAACACGCGCCAGGAGCGGGCGACGGGGCCGACCATGGGGTGGTCGCGTTCGACCCCGGAGTCGACCACGCAGACGCGCACGCCGCGCCCGGTCCCGCCGAGCAGACCGCCCTCGGGCGGCTCCGGCGGATGGTCGGCCTCCACGGGTACGTCGTCGGGGCCGCGGCCTCGGAGGCCCCAGGTGAGTCCGGGGGCGGGGGCCGAGGCCGGTCGCCGGCCAAGGGTCATCGCTGGGTGTCCTTTCCGGTTCCGTCGGCCGCCGCGCCGACGGATTCGGTCCCGTCGGTCCGGCGGCCCTGGCAGCGCAGGGCGACGGCCTCGGCCTCGCGCGCCGCGGGGAGGTGGCCCTTGGCGGCGAAGCTCCACCGGGCGCGCACCGCCGCCTCGGCCGCGTCCTTCGTGTGTCCCAACTCCAGGGCGGTACGGGCCGCGTCGAGCGCGGCGAGACCCTGGACGATGGGCGAGTCGGTACGGACGGCCGTGGCGAGCGCCCGCTCCGCCAGGCGGGTGGCGGTCGCGGCCTCCCCTCGTACCGCGGCGATCCGGGCACGCAGTCCGTCGAGGTCGGCCGACTCGGCGCGCGGCCGGACCGCTTCGGACCGTCCTCCCGGCGGTTCGAGCGCGACGAGGGTGTCGTGCGCGGTACGCCAGTCGCCGAGGTCGAGCCGGATGCGGGTGGCGTCGAGGAGGGCGCTGCGCAGGAGCCCGGTGGCGCCCAGCGCCCGCGCGGCGGCCGCGGCCCGCTCCAGGCCGAGGAGGGCCTCCTCGCGGCGGCCGGCCAGGTCGTCGACGGTGGCGGTGAAGAGGGGCAGGAAGGCGTCGGTCTCGGCGTAGCCGAGCCGCTGGGCGAGTTGCTCGGCCTCCGCGAGGCAGGCGAGCGCGCCGTCACGGTCGTCGTGGAGGGCGAGGACGACGGCCAGCGGGCAGTTGAGCGTCAGCCGCACGGCCCGGCGGCCGGCCCCCTGCTCGGCGAGCAGGGCGCGGCAGCGGGTCACGGCGTCCACGACGGGCAGCGGCCCGCGCCAGAGGGACACCCCCATGGCCCCGAGGGCGGCGGCCCGCTCGGGCTCGGCATCGGCCCGTACGGCATGGCCGAGGGCCCGGTCGAGCAGCCGCTCGGCCTCCCGGTGCCGCCCCTGCTCCTGAGCGTGCTGGGCGAGCCGCAGACAGGCCCGGGCCTGACCGAACTCGTCACCGGCGGCGGCGAAGACGGGCAGGGTGACGGCGGCGGCCTCGGCCGGTGAGTCACCGCCGGGGGCGATACGGAGCGTGGCGGGGGCGCCCCCGGCGCCGCGCTCCTCCTCCGTGCGGCTCACCGTCCCGGCCCGGCGGCTCTCCGACCGGCCGTCTGCCGACCCGCCGCCCGCCGCCCTGCCCACCGACCTGCCCACAGACGCGAGGCTCAGCCGGGCGTGCGCGGCCTCCACCGCATCGGGGGCGCCGCCCTCCACGGCGTGGGTGTCGCCGCCCGCCACGACATGGGTGTCGCCGCCCTCGGCCGGAACCTCGGCCAGGACTTCCTCGAGCAGTGCCCGGCCTTCCGTGACGCGGCCGAGGTCGAGCAGCGTCTGGCCGAGGCGCCGGCGCGTGGCCGCACGCCCCGGCTCGCCCGCCGCGTACCGGTCCGCGGCCCGGCCCAGCAGGTCGGCGGCCCATACGGGGTCGGCGTGGGCCAGTGCGAGACGACCGCCCTCCGCGAGGGCGTCGGCGGCGCGGCGCCGAAGCCCGTCGGTGTGCGCGTCCTGGGCGCCGAGCTCGACGCGGTAGCGGTACGCCTGTTCCAGATGGGCCCCGACCGCGGCGCTGCCGCGCCGGCGGACCGAGTCGAGGCGTGCCGCGCGTTCGTGCCGGTCGGCGCGGTCCTGCTTGGACTGGCTGGTGTGGACGACCTCCTGGATCAGCCCTCCGGCGAAGCGGAAGGCCCCGCCGTCCGGCCTGATGAGACGGTGACGGACGAGCCGGTGCAGGGTGGTGCGCAGCTCGGACGCGGTCCACGTCTCGGCGGGATGACCGGCGAGCGCCGTGAGTTCGTCCGCGGTGAAGTCTCCGCCGAGGACGGACGCCAGGCCGAGGGCCCGCTGTTCGGGCGGTTCGAGCGCGTCGATCCGGGCGCCGATGAGGGCCTGGAGGGGCAGCGGGACGCTGTCCGGGCCGACGGGGTTCCCCGCGACGAGCAGTTGCTCCAGGTGCAGCGGGTTCCCGCCGACCCGCGCCAGGACCCGCGGGGCGAGCGGCGCGCCGTCGGCCGCCTCCCCCGTCAGTTCGGCGGCGAGGAGCTGCGCTTCGGTGTCGGACAGACCGCCGAGCAGGACGGCGCCCGGGGCGAGTTCGGGCCGCACGTCGAACAGCTGGGGCCGGGTGAGCAGGACGATCAGGACGGCCGCGTCGGTGAGCGCGCGCAGGAGCCGGTCGAGGGCGTCGAAGAGCGGCTGCGCGGCCCAGTGGCAGTCGTCGATCACCAGCACGACGGGCCGGGTCCGGGACAGCTCGGCGAGAACCCTGGCGAGGGCCGCGCAGGTGTCCGCAGGGGACGGGTTGGGAGTCCCGTCGAGGAGCAGGCCCTGATGGAGCAGGTCCAGTTCGGGCGACGGCACGACCGCGTCGACGCTCTTCAGCAGCCCGGCGACGGCTTCCGCGAGCGCCCCGAGACTGGGCTGCTCGCCCCGAGCCCGGCAGCGCCCGACGCCGTAGCGGGGGGCGGGCGCCTGGAGCGGGGCGGGAGCGGCGGGCGGAGCCTGGAGCGGGGCGGAAGCGGCGGGCGGAGCCTGGAGCGGGGCGGAAGCGGCGGACGGAGCCTGGAGGGGGGCGGGAGCGGCGGGCGGAGCCTGGAGCCGGGCGGGAGCCTGGAGCGGGGCCGGCGTGGCGGGCGCCTCGGGGTCTGAGGCGCGGGCCGGGCCCGTCGCCGGCGCGTGGGGCGTGGGGAGCACCGGCGTCCGTCCGTCGATCCGGCCCGCGACTGTCGCGCGGCGGACCCACTCCCGTACCAGACGGGTCTTCCCCTGGCCCGCCTCTCCGACCACCACCAGGCGGTCGACACTTCCCCTTCGCGTCACCCGGGTCAACACCTTGTCCATCATTGTCAGTTCGTGCGCACGGCCGACGAAGCCGACGTCGAAGCGGCGCAGGGCCTCCGGACCGTCCTCCTCGTCCAGGGCCATCAGGCGGTGCGCCGCCACCCGGTCGCTCTTGCCCTTGAGGAGCAGCGGGCCCGTCTCCGTCGTCCGGATGCCCGGCCCGGCGGCCGCCAGGGTGTCGGGACCAAGGAGGATCTCCCCGGCCGCCGCGTTCTGTTCCAGGCGGGCGGCCACGTTCACCACCTCGCCCGAGACCATCGCCTGCCGCTGCGTGGCCGAACCCGTCACCGCCTGGCCGGTGTTGATGCCGATCCTCATCTGGAGCCGTACCCCCACGGCCTCCTCGAGGCGCGCGTTGAACCCGGCGAGCGCCTCCCTCATCGCCAGCGCCGCGGAGGCCGCCCTCCGTGCGTCGTCCTCCCGGACCGTGGGCACGCCGAACACCGCCATCACCGCGTCCCCGATGAACTTCTCCACCGTGCCGCCCTGCTCCTCGATCCTCAGCCGCATCAGGTCGAACCAGCGGAGCGTCACCGACCGCAGCGTCTCGGCGTCCAGGGCCCCGGAGAGCGCCGTGGAACCCACCAGGTCGCAGAAGAGGACGGTCACCACCTTGCGGCCCGTCGGCCTGGCCGTGGCCGGCCCGGGAGCGCACGGGCTGCCGCAGGACGGGCAGAACCGGGCTCCGGGCGGCAGGGCGCTCCCGCACGAGGCGCAGGGCATGGATTCCTCCGGTGAACGGGGGGACGGTGGGACAGGGGTTCGACGGGGTCGCTCGACCGCCAGGGGCGGCGGTGCGCCCCCGCGTCAGAACAGCGCGCCGCCCGCCACGTCCGCGTGGGCCTGGACCTCGGGCGCCGCCGCGTCGAGACGACCCCTGATGTCGACCAGCAGGGCCAGCTCGTCCGGCGTCAATGCCCTGACGACGTCCTGCTGTTCCTCACTCAACGCGTCCACGTCGAAGCCGGCGGCCGCAAGTGCCTCCAGGGTGGGCTCCGTGCCGTGGGGGGTGGCGTCGTCGGCGGTCATGGGTGTCCTCCGTTGTCCTCGGCGAGGGAAAGGAACAGGCGGGTGAGCAGGTTCGCCGTGTGCAGCGCGCTGACGGAGACGGCCGTCTGCCGGGCCGGGGTCGGCGCGAGCGCGTCGAACACCCGGTACAGGTCGTCGAGATGCCCGCCGTCGAGCTCCGCGTGCTCCCTGAGCGTGCGGAACGCGCCGCCCGGCAGCCCGGTGACCTCGGCGAGGCGGCCCGCGAGCCGGGGCCCGGGGGCGTTGCCCTCCAGGACCGCGATGTAGCCGAGCAGGGCCACGGGGTGCTCGTGCTCGATCCGGTAGTACTGCGCCCCGGCCAGTTCCACGACGATCGGGTGCGGCGCGGCCGCCGGACCCGCACCGGCGGCGGCCAGGTCGTCGAGCAGCCAGGCGTCATGGTCGCGCTCCTCCTCGGCATGGCGGAGGTAGTACGCGGCGAGGCGCCGCGCGGCGGGGTCGCCGGGCTCGGCCGCGCACCGCTCGGCCGCCCGTACGAGAAGCGGCACCGAGGCCCGTACGAGCGGATGCATGGCGGCCAGGTAGCGCACGTACCGCTCCCGCAGGCCGTCCGGTCGCCAGAGCGCGGCGGTCGCGGCCCTCAGGACGGGGGCGGTGGGCATGAGCTTGGTGCGGAGCGCCAGGGACGCGGTGACCGCGTCGGTGGGTTCGGCGGCGGGGGTGCTTGTCACGGGGGCCGTGGCTGCGGCCGTCGTGTCCGCGGCTACGGCTGCGGTCGTTGTGGCTGCGGCTGCGGTCGTCGTGGCTGTGGCCGTGGCTGTGGCCGTGGCTGTGGCCGTGGCTGTGGCTGTGGCTGTGGCTGTGGCGTTCATCGGCTGCTCCTCGCCTGCGCGGTTGGCGACGCCTGGGTGGGTCGGGGCTCGTTCGTGACCACGCCTTCCTCTCCGGACCGCGGGTCGACCAGGTGCGCGTAGCGCGCGCAGCCCATGCGCCGCACCAGGGCGGCGGGTCCCGCCGCGCGCTGCTGCGCCGCGGTGAGCCGGTCGAGGAGTTCGCCGACGCGACCGCCGGCGTCCCGGGCCGCGCCCTCCAGGACGCTCGGGCGGTCGGCGAGCGCGTGACAGCTGCGGCAGTAGCCGGCCGGGGCGGGCCCGGTCTCGTAACGGGCGTGCAGCCGACGCGGGCCGACCGCGCGCAGCATCCGCAGCACCGGCGAGCCGAGGGAACGCTCGCGGACGGTCGGCCAGTCGTCCTCGGCGATGTGTCCGAGCCGCAGGTGCGGGGGAACGGGACGCCGGTCGACGGTCCACTGGTTGCAGCAGGCCGCCACGGTCCCGTCGAAGGCGACCACCGGCCAGGCCGCGAGGGTGCAGGGCGCCGCCAGGCCGTCGTCCGGTCCCGGCGGTGTCGGCCGGACGAGGCCGGCGGCGCGGCCCAGCGGCCGCACCTCGTTGACCAGCATGGGCATGCTGGCACCGAAGACACGGCGCACGTCCGCGACGACCTCCGCCAGGTACGGGTCGCCGACGTCCGCGCCGGTGCCGGGATCCGTACCGGTGCCGGTGCCGGGACCAGTGGCGGTGCCGGTGCCCGTGAGGTGGATGCTGGCGGGGACCCCGGCGTCGAGTACGGCGCGGAGGGCGCGCAGGACGTCCGCGCGCGGGACCTCGCGCTCGTGATGGACGTCCAGGCTCGCCGAGAAGTGGTCCAGGGCGGTGATCGTCCGCATGATCCGGTCGGGGACGCGTCCCCCACGGGCGAAGAACATCCCGCTGAGCAGCGCCACCCGGGATCCCGCGGCCTGTGCCAGGCGGGCCACGCGCGCGGCCGACTCGGGGAGCAGCAGCGGTTCGCCGCCGGTCAGCATGACCACCTCGGGGCGGTCCTCGGCACCGAACGAGCCGATGAAGTCCAGGAGTTGTCGCAGGTCCGGCTCCTCCGACGCCGCCATGGACGAGGCCGTGGAGCAGTGCGCGCAGCTCATGGGGCAGCGGCGGGTGAGCGCCACGAGGAGACCACCGCAGGGCACCGGCCGCAGGCCGACGAGCTCTGCCAGCTCCATGTCCGTCTCCTCCTCGTCGAGTTCGCTCCGCGCCCGGCCCCCGGAGAGTTCTCCCGGAGATCGCTGCCGGCGCGCTGTCAGGACGCCGTCGGCCGCACTCGTACCGCGCGCGGAGCGTTCCTGGATCGTGCCCCCGGGCGGCAGGCTTCCGGTTCACGAACGCCTGGTGAACGGTTAAGTCGCAGGTCCGGCGGGGTGCGGAAGGCCCCGGAAGGGTCCGGAGGAGAGTGCGGACGTCCTGCGGACGGCCGGACGGCGGTGGCCCGCGGGGGCATCGGCCCACGTCACGGGGTCGTACCGCGTCCGCGCCCTCGACGCATACCGGCGTCGAACCGACGACCAGGCGTTCCCATACCCGCCGTTCGTACGTTCTTCTCAGCCGGCGCAGCGACGCCGTCCAAACGAGGAGGACGAACATGCCCGAGAACACGAACCCGAAGCCGGTCGAGGACGAGGACATCGAGGTCGTGGCGCACGGGGAGGCCGAGGAGGACGAGGCCGGCTGCATCATCAACAACTCCAGCGACATCTCCTGACGCGACTCGTCTCGTCCTGAGTACCTCGCGGGCCACCCGGTTCTCGGCGCATCACGCCAGGAACCGGGGGGCCCGCGGCCACTCTCGGCACGATCACCGCCGTCCTCGGCCTTCCGCCCCGGCACCCTTCGCCATCCCACCGTTCAGCCCTTCGCCTCTCGCCCTTCCCCTCTCGCCCTTCCCCTCTCATCCCTTGCCTTCGCCTTTCCCCTCTCGTCTTGCCTTCCACCACCCGCCCGACCCCGAGGGAGCGCGCACGTCGTGAAGATCCTGCTCTGCCCGCTCAGCGACGGCGGCTACCTCTACCCGGTGCTCGCGGCCGGCCGCGAGCTGCGTCGCCGCGGGCATCACGTCAGCGTCCTCGCCAGGTCCTCCGCCGGGCCCGTCGTCGCCGAGGCCGGGCTGCCGTGCGCGGTGGCCGAGGACTTCGGCGGTCACCGGGCGTTCTCCGCCACGTGGTGGGGGAAGACCGGCGCAGCGCAGTACCGGGCGATACTGCGCGCCGCGCGGGCGGCACGGGCCGATCTTCTCGTCACCTCGGTGCTGTGCAACGGCGCCCTGCTCGCCGGCGAGGCCCTGGACGTTCCGGTGGCGGTGGTCGGGCTCTCGGTACACCTCTGGGACTACCGGAGCGGCGGCGGCGGGGAGCCGCACCTGGGCAGGACCCGGGAGAGCCGGACCCGCGACAGCCTCGACCTCCATGCCGCAACGCGGGAGGAGGTCGGCCTGGCCGGGCGCGCCTCCCGTTGGGAGGACGATCCGCTGCTCGGTGACGCGCTGCTGCTCCGCGGGGATCCGGCGCTCGAGTACCCGGGCGCGGAACTCCCCGAGCGGGTGCGGTACGTGGGACCGCTGGCCTGGGAACCAGCTCCCGAGCAGCGCGAGTTGGAGGCGGTCGAGGAGGTCCTGGAGCGGACGGGCCGGGGGAAGCCCCTCGTCTACGTCCACCTCGGCCGCTTCTTCGGCGGCCGGACCCTCTGGCCGCGGCTCAACGAGGCCTTCACCGGCGGGCCGTTCCGGGCGGTGGTCGAGCAGGGCAGGTCCACCGACCCCGCGCCCGCTCCGGAGGCCGACGTCCTGCTCGTACGGAAGCCCTGGATGGGACCGCTCGTCGACGCGGCCGACCTGGTGCTTGCGAACGGCACCTCGGCCCCGGTCCTGTCGGCCCTCCTGCGCGGCCGCCCCCTGGTGCTCTCGCCCAACGGGTCCGAACAGCCGCTGCTCACCGGTGCCTGCGTACGGGCCGGCGTGGCCGTGCGTGACCCGAAGACCCCGTCCGTGGACCTGTCGGCGCTGCTGGAGTCGGTGGCGCGCGACGAAGGACTGCGGACCCGAGCCCGCGCGCTCGGCGACAGGCTGGCCGCGGTGGACGGCGCGGCCCGCGCGGCCGACATCGTCGAGCGGGTGGCTCAGGCATCCGCAACCCCGAAGGAGAACCATGAGTACGCGATCAGTCGGCCTCGATGAGGCCGTGGCGAGTCTGTCCATGGGTACGCGGCACTGGATCGCGCGACGGGCGGGGTACCTCGACTCCCCCGCCGGACACGCCGAACTGCCGGTGACACCCCGCGTCAAGGCCCTTCTGCAGCTCGCGCTGCTCTGCCGCTACTGGGGAGCGTCCGCGCCGGCGGAGACCGCCCTGCGCGAGGCCACCTCGATCGTGGAACAGGCCTGGCAGCGGCCCGACTTCCCGCATCTCCTCACCCTCGACGGCCGGTACGCCCGGCAGTTCGAGCTGATGTACGCCGCCCTGGCATCCGCCGGGAGCGTCACCGACGCCCCGCGCGCCGTCCTCGCCCGGCTGAAGGACGACGGATACCTCGCGCCGCGTTCCAAGGCCCCGTACCTCCACCTGGAGGCGAGGTTCTACGCCGATCTCGCGGGAGCCGACCACGCGTTCGCCTCGTACGACGAGCTGTACGCGGCCAGCCTGCCCGCCCGGGCCGGCACCCTGCCCGTGGCCGACCTGGACGCCTGTGTGGTCACCCACACCGTCTTCTACCTCAGCGACTTCGGCCTCCGTGACCCCGGCCTGACCGACGAGGCCCGCGAGCAGGCCCTCCAGGTGGTGGAGCGACTCACCCACCACTGCCTGGGGCTCGGCGAATGGGACCTCGTCGGCAAGCTCGTGCTCGCGCAGTACTGCCTCGGTGCGGATCCCCTCGGTACGCCCTCCGGGGCGGCCGGCATCCGGATGCTCGCCGAGGTCCAGGCGCCGGACGGAGCGATCCCCGGGAAGTCCGTCGTCAGGCGCGCCCCGGCGGACGCCACCCCCGTCCAGTACTTCCGGAAGTCGTACCAGGCGACCCTCGTCACCGCGCTCACGACGCTGGTCATCGGCCGCGGCCGCCCGGTCGCGGTCGGCGCGCCCCCCGGTCGCTCCACCGCAGGGGCCGCAGGAGCAGGAGCCACAGGAACCGCAGGAACCGCAGGAACAACGGCCGTACAGGAGGCCACACGGTGAGCATCGACCAGGCGATGGGTGTCGACCGGCAGCCGGCGCACTCCGCCCCACCGGCCGGCACCGGCCTCGCCGACTCCGGCGCCCGACTCCTCCGGGGCGACAGCACCTGGTGGTTCCTCGGCCCTGGCGGCGTCGCACGACTCGCCGACCGCCATGTCACCCCTGACGGGGGCCTGCGCCCCGAGGCCGAGCAACGGCTGCGCGAGAGCGGCCTGTTCACGCCCGCCACGGTCCGTTCCTACGCCCTGACCGTCCTCACCAGCACCCACTGCAACCTGGGCTGCGGCTACTGCTTCCAGAACACCGCGCAGGACCTGGCGGGCGGGAGCCGGCCGCCGCGGATCGCCCGGACCAGGCTCACCTCGGAGACGATCACCTCGATCCTCGGATTCACCGAGCGACGGATGGCCGCCGTGGGCCTGGAGAAGCTCAGGATCCTCCTGTTCGGGGGCGAGCCCCTCCTCAACCCGCGCGGATGTCTCGAACTCCTGGAGCGGGCCGCGGACATGGCTCCCACCTCGGCCTGGATGATCTCCAACGCCACCCTGCTCACGCCGTCCCTCGCCCGTCGGCTCCACGACCGCGGTCTGACCTCCGTCCAGGTCACCTTCGACGGCGACCGCGACGACCACGACCGGATCCGGGTCGGCAGGGCGGACGGCAGCGGCACCTTCGACAAGATCGTCCGCAACATCGTCAAGGCATCCGAGGCCACGCCGCTGCGGTGGACGCTGCGGGTCAACGTCTCCCAGGAGACGTTCCACGGCGTCGACACGCTGATCGACCGGCTGGCGGCCGCGCTCGACCCCGCCCGCTGCACGCTGTACTTCGCCCGGATCGGCGATGTCGGCGTCGGATACGCCAACAGCCTCCTGCACACCGGTGAGCTCTCCTCCGCCTTCACACGGTGGCAGCGCAGGGCCCTCGACCTCGGCTTCACCGTGAACCGCCCCGGCGGCCGGAAGACCTGCGTCACCTGCGGTCACACCGACGGCCGGTACGGCGCGGTCGTGAGCGCGGACGGGACCCTGGCCAGCTGCTGGGAGACCGCGGGCAAACCCGACTGGGAGGTCGGCACGGTCGGCGACGGCTACCTGCCCAGCGCGGAGACCGGTGACCGGTGGATCGCCTGCCAGGACCTCTACAGCTACGACGAGGACGCCCGTACGCTCGCCAGGTTCCGCGACACCGTCGACACGGCCCTGCTCGACCACCTGCACGAGACCGGGCGGCTCTGACCATGCCCCCCTCACTCCTGGAACAGCTCTCCGCCGGCGCGCTGGACTGGCTGGGCGGGAACCTCGACCACTTCGACCCGTTCTCCGCGACCACCGGGGCCACGACGGCGACCGGGTCGGCACCCCCGTCGTCGGACCGACCGGCGCCCCGCGGAAAGGCCAAGGCCGCACTGGAGTTGGGGCTGCTCTGTCACCGCGCGGCCCGGCCGGCCGGCGCCGCCCCGGACCCCTTGAGCGGGGCGACCGCACTCGTACGGAGGCTCTGGCAGGATCCGGACTTCCCTCGGCTCTTCGACGACAGTCCCGCGTACGCCTCCACGTACCGGCTGGTCTACGCCGCGCTCGCCCCCGACGGAATCGACGACACACCGCGCCGGGAGGCGCTCGCGCGGCTGGACCCCGGCTTCCTGTCACCGGACGGGAAGTCGCCGTACCTGCGCATCGAGATCCGCTACTACGCGGACAAGGCGGGTGTCCGCCACGGCGTCGAGCCGTACGCCGAACTCCTCCCGCAGAGCCCGCTCGTCGCCCTCCGCGCCGCCGGCCCCGGGCTCGCTGCCGGGAACGCGCGGAGCACGGTGGAGCCGCTCACCGTCCCGCAGGCGTACGCGCTGACCCACACCGCCTTCTACCTCGGCGACTTCGGCCGCACCGACCCCCGCATCACCGGAGCCGACCTGGCCCACGCACGGGACCTCACCCACCGGATGCTGCTCCACTGCGTCACCCGCGATCTCTGGGACCTGGCGGCGGAACTCGTCCTCACCCAGTTCGTCCTGGGCGAGGATCCCCTCCGTACGCCCTCGGGAGCCGCGGCCGTGGAGTGCCTGGCGCGGGCCCAGCGGCCCGACGGGGCGATCCCCGGAAGGTCGGCGGAGCTGAAGGCCGCGCCGCGGGTCACCGCCGGCGAGTTCTTCCGGAAGGCGTACCACACGACGCTCGTGACGGCCCTCATGGCGTCGATCGTCTCCTCACCGAGGTGGGCCTCATGACACCACGCCTCACGCTGATCAACCGCGACTACACCCGCCTCTGGTTCGGCCAGGCCGTCTCCTCCGTCGGGGACGCCGTCTTCAGCACGACGCTGGTGCTCTGGGTGGCGACCGTACTGGCCAAGGACGAGTCATGGGCGCCGATGGCGGTCAGCGGCGTCCTGATGGCGTCCAGCGTCGCCGTCCTGGTGATCGGCCCCCTCGCGGGCGTGTTCGTCGACCGCTGGGACAAGCTCGCCACCCTGCTCCGCACCGAGGTGGTGCGCGGGGCGCTCGTGGTGGTCCTGACCGTCGTCTCCTTCCTGCCGACCGACGCGCTCCCGGCAGGCGTCTGGCTGGCCCTGGTCTACGTGACCGTGCTCCTGCTCCACGCGGCCGGCCAGTTCTTCTCGCCGGCGCGCTTCGCGATCCTGGCGGACCTCGTGAAGGGGGACGCCAACCGCGCCCGCGCCGCCGGCATCGGTCAGGCGACCGGCGAGACCGCCTGGATCATCGGCCCTCCGCTCGCGGCGCCGCTGCTGTTCGCCGCCGGCATCCAATGGGCCCTCCTCTTCAACGCGTTGTCCTACGCGGTGTCGTACGTGGCGATCCGGTCCATCGACGTACCCGCGTCGGCGGTGGCGGCGGACAGCGGGAAGCCCGCTCCCCGGCCCCTTCCGAAGGGCTCGGGACCGGCGGGGCGGAAGCCCAGCCTCGGGCGGGAGTTCGCGGACGGTGTGCGGTTCTTCGCCCGCAGCAGGTTCCTGGTCGTGCTGCTTCTGCTCGCCGTGATCGGACAGTTCGGGATCGGCGCGCTCAGCACCCTCAACGTCTTCTTCACCACCGACAACCTCAGCGCCGACGCCCACCTCTACGGGTACATCGGCATGGCGATGGGAGTCGGCGGCATCACGGGGGCGTTGAGCGGGGGCCGGGTCGTGCAGTGGCTCGGTGCACGCCGGAGCACCTGGATCAGCCTCCTGGTGAGCGGTGTCCTGCTGATCGCCTACTCCCGGCAGACCACCTTCCTCGGCGGCATCGCGCTGCTCTTCGTCTTCACGGTTCCGCTGACCGTCCTCAACACCGCGATGGCGCCGCTGCTGCTCGCGGCGGCGCCCCCGGACCTCCGGGGGCGGGTGATGGCCGTGTTCTATCCGGTGACGAAGCTGGCGTCGATGCTCGCCGCGGTTCTGTCCGGCTGGCTCGCCGGCTCGGTCCTGACGGACGTCGCGGGCTCGGTCGGGGGTGTCCGGTTCGGACCCATCGACACGATCTTCGCGGTGTCCGGGTTGATCGTCGTCCTGTCGGGCGTCTTCGCGTGGCTGGCGCTGCCGGGCACGGAGGACGCGCGGAAGGTGAGGGGGAAGGGGAAGGACGTCGCCGTGGGCCCCGGGGAGGCGGCTTTGGAGAGCGCGAGCGAGCCCGAGGGGGACCGCGCCGGAGAGACCGCGGGGACGGGTACCGGCCCGGGTACCGGGACGGATGGCGGGTCGGGGGCCGGGGCCAGGACGGATGCCGGGTCACATGCCCGATCGGGGTCCGAGAAGGTCTCCGAGATCTCCGAGACGGCCGCGGAGAAGCCCGTGGAGAAGCCCGTGGAGATTGTTTCCGCGCTCACCGTCGACGTCACGTCCTCGGCCGCCGGGTCCCGCGGCCACCGTCCGCCCGATCACGAACGAGGGAGACCGGAGTGACCACCGACGCCCGACGGACACGGCGCCCGTACCCGCACGCCGAGCGGCAGGACGTCGTCCAGGAGCTCCACGGGGTGCGCGTCGCGGACCCGTACCGCTGGCTCGAGAACGCCGAGACCGCCGAGACGCGCCGCTGGAGCGCCGAGCAGGAGGCCCTGTACGCGGCCGAGCGGGCGGCCCTGCCCGGCCGTGAGCAGTGGGAGGCGGCGGTGGCGGCGCTCGGCGCCGGCACCCGTGTCCGGTCGCCCAAGGTCCGCGGCGGCAGGGTGTTCTGGCTGCGGCAGGAGGCCGGCCAGGAGCATCCGGTCCTCGTGGTGGCGGACGCCGGAACGGGGACGACGGCTTCGACCTCGGCTTCGGCCTCGACCTCGGGCTCGACCTCGGGCTCGACCTCGGGCTCGACCTTGTCCTCGTCCTCGGAGCGCGTCCTGCTCGATCCCAGCGCCCTCGACCCGTCCGGTCGTACCGTCCTCGACGCCTGGGAGCCCTCCGCGGAGGGTGATCTGCTGGCCTACCAGGTCTCCCGGGACGGCACGGAGGACTCGCTGCTCCGGGTGATCGACGTGGCCACCGGCGAGGTCGTGGACGGGCCGTTGGACCGGGTGCGGAAGTCGTCGGTCGGGTGGCTTCCCGGTGGCGGGGCGTTCTACTACGTGCGGCGGCTGGACCCCCGGCTGAACCCGGGCGAGGAGCGCTACCACCGCAGGGTCTGTCTGCACCGGGTCGGCACGTCACCGGACGCGGACGCCGTGGTCTTCGGCGAGGGGCGGGACAGGACCCAGTTCTACAGCGTCTCGGTGACCGGGGACGGCCGCTGGCTCGGCATCACGGCCACGCTCGGCACCGGCCGCGGGACGGACCTGTACCTGGCCGATCTGACGGCCGCTCCGCTCGACCGTCCGGTGCTGCGGCCGGTCCAGGAGGGCAGGGAGGCCGCCACCCGGCTGCACGCCGTGCCCGGCACGGGCCCGGCGGACCCGGTGTGGCTCCGCACCGACCGCCACGCGGCGCGCGGTCGTATCGTCGCGTGTCGGCCGGACGAGCTCCACCTGGGCCCCGACGCCTGGCACGAGGTCGTCCCCGAGCGGCCGGACGCGGTGCTGACCCACCTGGTCGTGCTCTCCGGTCCCGAGCTGAAGAACCCGCTCGGTCTGGCCGCCTGGACCCGCGACACCGTCGCCGAGGTCACCTTGCACGACCTGGTCGAGGGCCGGCGGGTGGCCACGGTGCCGCTGCCGGGCACCGGCGCCGTCGGCGACTTCTCGGCGGCGGCGTCGGGTGGTCACGAGGCGTGGTTCGCGTACACGGACTTCGTCACGCCGGTACGCGTACTCCACTTCGACGCGCGTACGCGCCGCCTGACGCGCTGGGAACGGGACGCGGCCGCCGCGGCGGCCGACGGTCCGACGACGAGCGGTCCGGCGGTCGGGCGGCCGGCGGGGGGTCCGGCGGCGGACGGTCCGGCGGTCGGGCGGCCGGCGGCGGGCGGCGCCGTGACCCGTCAGGTCGCGTTCCCGTCGCGCGACGGGACGACGGTACGGATGTTCGTGATCTCCCCCGGCGGGCAGCCGGACCGGCCGCGCCCCGCACTGCTCACGGGGTACGGCGGCTTCGGCCGCACGATGTCGCCCCGCTACCGTGCTCAGGTCCTGGCCTGGGTCAGGGCGGGTGGGGTGTTCGCCTGGGCGGGGCTGCGCGGCGGCGGCGAGGAGGGCGAGGCGTGGCACCGGGCCGGGAGCGGTGAGCACAAGCAGAACACCTTCGACGACTTCGCCGCGGCGGCCGACCGGCTGATCGAGGCGGGCTGGACCGAGCCCGGCCGGATCGCGATCATGGGCGGCTCCAACGGCGGTCTGCTCGTCGGTGCCGCCCTCACCCAGGAGCCGGGCAAGTACGCCGCCGTGGTGTGCTCGTCCCCGCTCCTGGACATGGTCCGCTACGAACTGTCCGGTCTCGGCCCCAGTTGGACGCCGGAGTACGGCAGCGCGCAGGACCCGGCACGGCTGCCGGTGCTCTTCGGCTACTCGCCCTACCACCGGGTCACGCCCGGGACCGCGTACCCGGCGGTGCTGCTCACCGCCGCGGACGGCGACACGCGCACCGACCCCCTGCACGCCCGCAAGATGTGCGCCGCGCTCCAGCACGCCACGTCGGGGGCCGGCCCGATCCTGCTGCGTCTCGAACACGGCGTCGGCCACGGGGACCGGGCCGCGTCCCGCGCGGCGGCACTCCAGGCGGAGTGCCTGGCCTTCCTGGCGTCCCACGTGGGACTCCCGGCCCCGGGCTCCACCGCAGGTGCGCCGCCTCGGTGACGTCAGGCGCCGACGCGTCACGGCCTCGACGCGTCGGCGCCGCACTCACCCGGTGCGCGCCCCCGACGGGCGCCGTCCCGCCCGCCGCCCCTCCGTCGGCTACGTCGGCACCGGAGTCCCGTACCCCGCGCCCCGCGCGTACAGCCGTATCAGGTGCGGCATGTCGTACTGCGCCGCGTGCGCGGTGACCTCGCCGCCCGGTGACGTGACCATTCCGGCGTCGATGAGCGCCTCCACCACCCTCACCGCGTGCCGCTCGTCGCAACCGAGCGCCTCCGCCGCCTCCGTCAGGCCGAACGGGCCGTCCCCCGTGCCCGCGGCGAGCCGGCCCGCGTCCCTGCCCCGCTCCTCCGGGAGCGTCTCCCAGCCGTGGGCCAGCCGCTGCCGTACGGACACGTCCCCGGCGGTCAGTTCGTCCAGGGCGCCGCTGGGGTCCGTCAGCCGGTCGGCGAACTCCCGCAGCGGTACGTGGCGGAGCACCGCGAGCCGCATCCCGCTCACCCGGACCGCGAGCGGGGACCCGCCGCAGGCCCGTACGATCCGCAGCGCGGCCTCCCGGTCGGCGCGCACCCGCCGCGGGCCGACGAGCCCGGCGAGGAGCTGTACGGCCTCGGCCGCTTCGAGCGGCGGGACGGTGATCCGGTGCACCGGTGCGAGACCGCCCAGCTGACCGCGCGCGGTGAGCAGCACCCTGCCCTGTCCGCCGCACGGGAGCAGCGCTCGTACGGCGCGTTCCTCGGGTACGTCGTCCAGGATCACCAGCACCGGGTGGCGCGCCAGCCAGTCCCGCCACGCCTCGGGAGTCGACAGTCCGGTCCGGCCCGTCCGTTCGCCGAGTTCCGCGAGCACGGCGGAGACGGGTCGGGGGCGGCCGTCCGCGTCCCGCAGGGAGATACAGAGGCGCCCCTCGGGGAATCTGCCGGCGAGGAGGTGGGCGGCTCTCACCGCCAGCGTGGTCTTCCCCGATCCCGCGGGGCCGGACAGCAGCACGACGTCGCCCGCTTCTCCCGCCTCGCCCGCGCCGGCTGCACCGGCCCCGCCGCCCTCCAACAGGTCGAGGACGTCGTGGAGTTCCTCGCCGTGTCCGGTGAAGTCGACCAGGTCGGGCGGCAACAGCACGGTCGCCTTCGACGGGGCGGCGAGTCTCCTCGCCGGCGTCCCGCCGGGCGTGCCCGCCCCGGGCGTGCCCGCCCCGGCCGTGCCCGCCCCGGCCGCCCGGGTGTCCCCGGCGAGGATCGCCCGATATCGGGCGGCCATGGCGCCGCTCGGTTCGAGGCCCAACTCCCGTGCCAGCAGCTGTCGGTAGTCGTCGTACACCGCGAGCGCCTCCGGCTGCCGGCCCGAGGCGCTCAGCGCGCACATCCAGGCGGAGCGGAGCCGCTCCCGCAGCGGGTGCCGCTCCACCAGGTCGCGCAGCCCCTCGACCACGGCCGGCGCGCCGCCCAGCTCGAGCTCCGCCTCCGCCCAGCTCTCGTACGCCGTCACATGCCGCAGCCGCAGCCGCTCGGCCTCCTCGGCCAGCGTGGGCGACTGACGGAGGTCGTCGCCCAGCGGCGGTCCCTGCCACAGGTCGAGGGCCTGCCTCAGGAGCCGGGCGGCCGCCCGGGGCGGCTGTCCCTCGGCGGCCCGCACCAGGGTGCGGAACCCCAGGAGGTCGAGTTCCTCCTCCGCCGCGCGCAGTACGTATCCGCCTCCGGTGTGGGTGAGCCGTGGCCGGTCCCGGGGCTCCTGGTCGTCCGGCCCGAACAGCGCGCGGAGGGCGCTCACGTACACCTGGATGTTCTTGCGGGCGGTGCGAGGGGGTTCCTCAGGCCACACCGCCTCGGTCAACGCGTCGACCGATACCGGGGAGTTGACGGATGCCAGGAGCGTCGCCAGCACCATGCGCTGTTTCAACGGGCCCAGATGCAGAGCCTGTTCGCCCCGGGTGACCGTGAGCGGGCCGAGGACGGTGAAGCGGAGTGTGCCGGGTGAGGCGGCGGGCTGCGCGGACGGACTCGGCATCGAGCGAACCTCCGTATGGTGACGGGAGTTGGTCGGTCTGCTCGATGATCCGCCGCGCCGGACCTTCACACATCGGTACCGAACCCTCACAGTCGTGCCGCCGCCGAGCACGTCCTGGGGGATCCGACCCCCATGGGTTCGGGAACGACCCCCATCCCGGGTTCGCCGAGCCCCCACCTCGCCGGTCCGGCACCGGACCGGGAGCGCGGGCGGCCGGCCGGTTCCGGATCAGGCCGACGGCCGTCGGGACGCGATCCCGGCCGGTCCCCCGTCCTCGGCGCGCTCCGCGGACAGCGCGCACAGCGCCGAGCGGTCCGCACAGCCGGTCTTGGCCATCAGGCTCGCCATGTGCTTCTCCACCGTCCGGGGCGAGATGCACAAGCGCTGGGCGATCTGCAGATTGCCTGGACGCTCCATGAGCAGGACGAACACCTCGTACTCGCGCGGCGTGACACCGGCGGTGCGCAGCTCCGCGGGGATCCGTTCCCGGCCGCCCCTGCGCTGGGGCACACTGACGCCGGCCTGCCGCAGCAGGGCCCGGCAGGCACCGGCGACGGGCTGCACGCCCGCCTCGTGGAAGTACTCCTCGGCCGTCCGAAGCCAGCTGACCGGTTCGCCCCAGGAGTCGGCGAGCGCCGCCTCCGCGACCAGCCGCAGGGCGAGGTGCCAGGCCTGCGGGAACACCGCGGCCGCGCGGCCGGCCTCGTCCACCGCGCGCCGGGCGCCGTCCGGGTCGCCGTCCCGGCCGCGCAGGACCGCGTCCGCCACCCCGAGGAACATCCGGTTCCAGGCCAACTGCCCGCCGGGGGAGGCGAGCGCCTCCCGGTACGCCTCGCGGCCCCCGCCGGCCCCGGCCTCCCCGCCGGCCCCGGCCTCCCCGCCGGCACGATCCCCGTCGAGGATCCGCAGCAGGGGGCGGAGCCCGTACCGCCCGCTGAGGTAGAAGAAGCTCGGATGCTCCCGCTCCCAGGCGAGCGCCGTGTCGAGTTCGGCCGTGGCCCGTCTGCGGTCCTCCGCCATGAGTGCGCCGATGGCCTGACAGAGTCCGCGTTGCAGGGGAACGAGCATCGATTCCTCGCCGCCGGCCCGGCGGAACCGGGCCAGGGCCCGTTCCTGCTCGCGGCCCCTCCCCTGGTGGGCGGCGAGCGCGGCGTCGACGAGGAGCAGATAGCGGTGCGCCGACAGGTTCTGGAGGCGGGCGCTCGCCTCCACGGAACGGTCGACGATCTCGCGGGCCCGCTCCCATCGACCGGCGAGGACGCTCTGCATGGCGAGCAGTCCGTCGACGGTCTGGAGCACGGTGAGCGAGCCGAGTTCGAGCGCCGCCGCGCGGGCGGTCTCCAGCTGCGTCGCCTCCCCGGTCCGCATGAACGCGTTGGTGCCGAGCCGTACCAGCGCCTCGGCGCGCGACACCGCGAGCCGGTGCTTCTCCGCGACCTCCAGCATCCGCACCAGGCAGGCGTCGGCCTCGTCGAACCCTCGCTGCCGGGACAGCAGGGCGAGGAGCTGCCAGGCCTGGCAGGCGACGACGGGCCGGCCGCGCTGCTCCGCGGTGAGCGCGGCGCTTCTGGCGGAACGTTCCGCCTCCTTCAGCCGCTCGCGGCCGTCCCGGCCGGCCCGGCCCCGTCCGCCGCCCTCTCCGTCCCGGCCGGCCCGACTCCCCGGGTCGCCTTCGCCGTCCCGGCCTTCCTGCTCCGGCAGGAGCGCCAGATGGCCCTCGACGACGACGAGCGCCGCCTCCTGCTCCGGGCGCGGCTCGGCCCCGAGGAGGGCACGGGCCGCCCTGATCCGGCGCCGCGCCTCCTGCTGCTGCTCGGCCATCGTCGCGACCCAGGCCACCTGGGTGTGCGCCTGGGCCCGTTCCTCCGCCGCGGGGGAGCCGACGGGCACCGGGGCCAGGTCGTCGAGGAGCGCGGATGCCACGTCAGTTCGCCCGGACTCAGCCTGGGCGATGGCCAGTTGGACCGTGACCTCGTCCCGTTCCGCGTCGGCCGCGAGGCCCCGGGCCCGTTCGAGGAGCACGGCGGCCGAGCCCGAGGCCCCGGCGTCCAGCATCTGCCGGCCGACCTGGGCGAACTGCCGGGAGGCCGCCACCCTGTCACCGGCCGCGAGTCGCAGCGTGGCCACCAACTGGCTCTGTTCCCCGGACAGTTCGCCCGGACGGTCGCAGGAGAGCGACGTGAGGGCCGATTCCTCGATCGCCTGGGCCGCGCGGCGGGCCAGCGCGGCCTGCTCGGCGGGCGGCAGCGACGCCCTGAGCGCGTCGGCGGTCAGGACGTGGCGGAAGGTGTAGTGGTCGTGGGCCGCACCGTCCGGGGCGATGATCCCGGCCTCGGAGGCGGACCGGAGGTGGGCGAAGAGGGCCCGGTCGTCGAGCCCGGTCACCGCCCTCAGCGCCCCGACCGAGAACCGGCCGCCGAGCGTCGCCGCGATGAGGAGCAGCTCGCGCACCGGTTCGTCGAGCCGGGCAAGACGGCGCGCCCAGCTGCGTACCGCTCCCGTGGGAACCGTCGCCTCGCCGTGATCGGCGAGGAGCCATCCGCCGTCCGCTCTGCTCAGCCGCCCCATGTCCAGCAGGTCGGCCAGCAGCACCTCCACGAGGTACGGGTTCCCGCCCGCCCGCTGCGAGAGGTGCCGATGTGCGGCCGGGGGCACCTCGCCCGGGGCCGCGTCCAGACACGCGTCCACCATGTGCCGTACGGCGGTCTCGTCCAGCGGCCCCAGCTCCGTCACCGATGCGGTGTTGCGCAGCTCGGCGGCGAGCGCGAGGTCCAGCGCCGGTCCCGGATCGGGCCGGAGCGTGCCGACCAGCAGGACCGGGAGGTCCGCCACGTTGTCGGCGACGTACTCGACGACCGCGATCGTCTCGGTGTCGGAGTCGTGCAGGTCCTCCAGGAGGATCACGCAGCCGCGCTCGCGCCCCAGCACGGCGAGCAGCCTGAGGAGCGCCTCGGCCAGCTCGACGAGCGAGATCGCGTAGCCGGGCGCCGTCGCGGCGGCCCGCCATTCCGGCACCAGGCCGGCCAACGCGGGCCGGTAGGGGTCGAGTTCCGGATCGTTCGGTGCGCCGGCCGCCCGGAACCGCGAGGACAGGGCCTCGACCAGGGGACGGAAGGGGACGACGAGCCCGGTGGACGTGGCGCGGCCGCGGAGCACCGGCATGTCCCGGTCGTAGGCGCGAAGGGCGCACTCGCCGGACAGCCTCGACTTGCCGATCCCCGCCTCGCCGACGAGGAACACGGCCCTTCCGGCGCCCCTCCGGGCACTCTCCAGGGCCGCGTCGAGTAACTCGATCTCGGCGTCCCGCCCCACGATGACCGACGACGTCGCACGCATGTCCGCAGGCTACTTGATCCTTTTCGTGCACGGCAGTGGGGCGGGGGGCCCCCCGCCCCCCGCCCCGCGCGCCGCCGGACACCCGGCTGGTGGCCGGGGTGTTTGGGGGGGGCCACCTGGCGGCCCGGGCCAGATCGGCCGGGCTGAGGAG
>NZ_JBHTSA010000005.1:117632-185039 GCF_042795405.1 Streptomyces sp. NPDC056480
CGGGTCGTTTAACTCTTTCGCGGCCCCCCCCCCCCCGTTCCCCGCCGCCGTCCCCCGCTGGTCCGCTGTCTATTTCATCTTTTTGGCGCCGGGCTGGGGGCGGGGGCCCCCCCGCCCCACGTCCGCTCGCGCGTCAGGACACCGTGATGGTGCCCGTGGTGTAGGGCATGTCCCACGTGGCGACCGTGTCCAGATCGGCCGTCCTGAGCAGCCGGCCGCGCCGCCCCAGCATGCCGCCGGCGCCGAGGGTGACCTCGCCCACCGGGTCGTCCTGGGCCGCGGCCTCCGTGCCGGCACCGCCGTTGAGGTACGTCACCGAGTCGCTGATCTGCATGGTCCTCACTCGTCCTTCGGGTCCGCGGGAGTGGTGGTGCCGTGGATGGTGCGGTCGTACGTGGTGCGCTCGCATGTGGTGCGGGTCGTACGTGGTGCGGTCGTGCGTGGTGCGGCTCAGCGGTCCTGGTACCCCTCCGTGGTGCGCAGGAGGAGGAGCGACGGTACGCGCTCCGGGAATCCGGCCCGGAGGAGCCCGTGGCCGATCCCCGCGAGCCCCGTCAGAAGACCGGGATGCGGGACTCCCTCCGGGGCGCCGCTCCTGGCGTCGTTCTCCTCGACCGAGGCGAGGAGCGCCCCCGCCCGGCGGAGCCAGTGCGGTCGCGCCTCGGGGAGCGCGGTATGGCCGAGGAGTTCGCACAGGCCGGCCTCGCCGTGGCACAGGCTGTCGTCGGGCGCCGCCCCGTTCTGCCCCAGTCGCCCGGCGGTCCCCCGTGCCCAGGCCGCGAGGTGCGGGTCGGCCAGGGCGCCCGGCGCGTCCAGCACGGCGAGTGCGATGCCGGCGTCTCCCCGGCACCAGGCCGAGTCCCTGGCCGTTCGCGCGAGTCCGGCGTCCCGGGCGGGGGCGGAGACTCCCCTGCGGCCTCCGCCCGGCCCCTGCCCGCTGCCCGGTCCCCGGCCTCCGCCCGATCCCCACCCGCTGCCGGATCCCCGGCCTCCGCCCGGTTCCTGGCCGCCGCCCGGCGCGTCGGCGCCGACGGCCGCCCGGATCGCGGACAGTCCCGCGAGCCGGTAGCGCTCGGCGGCCTGGCGCCCCGCCCCGACGGCCGCCTCGGCCTCGGCGAACCGCAGCAGGGCCCATCCCATCCCGACGGCCCCTTCGGTGAAGCCCCGCCCGAGCGGCGCGAGTTCGGCATCCGCGGGACCGTCGGCGGCGGAGCGGGCGGCGGATCGGACGGCGACGACCAGCCGGTCCGCGCAGGCTCGCGCGGCGCGCGCGATCTCCGGATCAGCACTCGGGCCGCCCCCCGAACCCGCGCCCGCACGCGCGCTCCCACCCGCGCCCAGACCACTTTCCGCGCCACCGCCGCGCGCGGCCGACAGCGCCACAAGACCGCCGGCAAGCCCCGCGCCCACCCCGTACTCCGGCTCTGCCGCGGTCGCCGCGGCGGCCAGCCGCAGCGCGCCCGACGCCCAGGCACCGACCTCCGGATCGTCCAGCAGCCGTGCCGTCTCGGCGAGGGCGTAGGCGATGCCGCCGAGGCCGGAGAAGGCTCCCGAGCCCACCGCGCCGAGCTCCTCGGGCCTGGCACGCAGCGCTTCGAGCAGGCCGGGCATCGGCGTCAGGGCCGTACGGGCGGCCTCGGCGTAGTGTCCCGCACCGGTGAGGGCCGCCAACTGGGCCAGGAACAGCGCCGGTCCGGTGTAGCCGTCGGCCAGGTCGGCCGCCATCGGGCCGATCCGCCAGTAGCGGTCGTCGAGAAGCTCCAGGCCGATCCAGTTGCTGCGCGGCCCTGCGCGGTACGCGAGGGAGACCAGCTGGTCCCCGACGGACCGGGCGGCCGAGAGCAGCCGCTCCGGCTCGGGGGCCCGGCCCGCGGCAGGGGTGCGCCGCCCCGCGACCGGGCGGTGTGCGGGGACGCGGGACGTCGTCGCCATCGCGGCCCGTACGATCCACTCCTGGTCCTGCCGGTCGACGGTGTCCAGGGCGTCGAGTTTCGCGGTGACGCGGGCGATGCCCGACAGGTCCGTACGGTCCGCCGGGGGTCGTCCCGGTGCGCCCCGGAGGTCGGCGTGACCGGGCCTGGCAGTGAACAACGGTACGTCTCCTGCCCAGAGTTGGGCGATCTCCTCGTCGATCACGGCGGGCGCGAGGAGCGGCCCGAACTGCTCGGTCCGCAGGGTCTCCAGGACCCGCTGCCGTGCGTTCGCGTCCTTCAGGAGGTCGGGGTGCGTCGACTCGTCGAGCAGCAGCGAGTACACCCAGGTCGGGCGCACGACCACCCGCACCTCGTCGTCCGCGAACGGCGTCAACAGGCCGCCCGGTCCCCGCAGTTCGCCCATCGCATCGCCGATGGCCGTGTATCCGGCCCGGAACCCGGCGCAGAGCGCGTCGATGTGGGCACCCGGGTCCACGGCCTCGCCGTCCGCCGTCCGTGGCCGGTTGGCGGATTCGCCGAACGTCCCGGCCTTGCGCACCAGTCGCATCCGGTCGGTACCGGCGTCGGCGAAGTCCGCGCGTTCGACGGGCGACACGCCCTCGCGGCCGCCTCCGACCGCGGACACGTCCAGAGCGCTGTGGTCGCCGACCAGGAGCTGCGGCAGCAGCCCGACCCGGTACACCGAGTCGTGGAGCGCGCGGGCCGCGGGGTCGGGCGTGCCGGAGCCCGGCAGCGGCGGATGGAAGAGGGTCTCCACGTCGACGAGGACCGGGTGGGCCCCGACGGCGATCAGGTTCTCGTGGTGCAGGTCGGTCCCGTCGAGCAGGTGCAGCAGCGCGAGCAGCGCGCCCTGGCGGCGGTAGAACGTCTCGACCTCCGCCGCCGAGGCGCAGGGCCGGGCGGCGACGAACTCCACCCATCCGTACGCGCCCCGGTCGAGCAGCCGCAGAGTCCGCAGATCCACGGTGCCGGGGAGCCGGTTGAACCAGGCGACGAGCTCGTTGAAGTGGCGGTGTACGGCGAGGGGGCGCGGCTTGTACACCCACCGCGTGCCGTCGGCGAAGCGCAGCAGCATCACGCTTCGCCCGCCCCGGTGGCCGTCACCGGCACCGGGCTCGATGCCCACGAGCGGCCCCGGGTCGCCGCCGGACTCCGCGAGCGGGCCGGAGGCCGTCAGGAGGGCGCGGTCGTCCGCGAGCCGCTCCAGCGCCTCCGCCGTCGCGTCCGCCGCGTCGAGCACCGCCCTCCCGAGGATCCGCGCGAGGACGGGACGCCCGGCCAGCAGGTCGGAGAGTCCGCGCCGGGAAGCGGTACGTGCCAGGAAGTCCGCGAACCGGGCCCGCGGGTCGTCCCCTTGGAGCCGCCCGGCGCCGCGTGCCTCGTGCAGTTCGAGGACCAGCGTCCGCGCCGCCGCCCGCGCCAGCCGGCCGCTGAGCTGCCGCTCCAGGTCGCCCCGTACGGCGGCCATGTCCACGAGTCCGCGCGCCCGGCCCGACAGTCGCCGCTCCAACCGCTCCCCGGCGCGGGCGGTGAACGTCCGCAGGACCCACTCGAATCCGCTGAGACCGGGCAACTCCCCGGCGGGGGCCGTGGATTCGGGCATCGGAGGGGCGGCGGCCACGGCCTGCTCGGCCAGCTCGGCCCAGTCCGGCCGTTCCGCGTCCCCGTCGTCCCGGACCAGCCCGCTGTCCCACCACCGTCCGATCGCCGACAGCGACGTCGCCGCCCGCTCCTGCCCGGCTCTCACCGCCATCGCCCCTCCTCGAACCGATCCGGCCCGGCCCACCGCTCCGGGCCGTGTCCGATCCTGGTACGGGGTGGGCCCGCGGGGCATGGGGAACATCCCCCCATGTTTTCCGCCCGACGGCGACGGGGGCGTACGGCGGCACGGGGGTCGGGCGTCGAGGTGCGGTTCCGGGGCGGGCCGTGCGCACCACACGACCTGGGCCCATGGGTGCGGGCTTCGCTCCCGCGGCACGTGCCGGGCCGACCGATCTCCTAGGCGCGCGCCGCAGGCTCCTCGCCCCGCGGGATGCCGAGGGTCGCGAGCAGGTCCTCGTGGAGTTCCATCCACACCGTGTGGCACGAGTCCTCCTTGACCCGGTCCACCCACGACAGTTCGCCGCGCCGGACCCGTGCCAGCGCGCCCGTGAAGCGGGGGCCGTACCCGCCGAGGCGGGCGATCCGTGTCCCCAGCTCGTCCGAGAGCAGGTCGATGACCCCGCCCAGTTCGGTGAGTTCGTCGAGCACCCGCCCGTCCCACACCGGGTCCCCGTGGTCGTTGACGGCGAGCCGACCCGCGCCGTCCGGTCGCACCTGCCAGTCGGTGCACGCCCGGAGGCAACGGGCGTTGTGGGCGAGGAACGTCTCGTACCGCTCCCGGACGTAGGATCCGATCCCCGCCTTCGCCAGCTCTCCGGCGAGCTGTCGCTCCCCCTCGGCCCGGCCCGAGTCGGTCAGGGTCCACCCCCGGGTCCCGGCGAACGCCCGCCGGGTCACCCAGCCCCTCGCCTCGTGGTCGAGCAGCGCCTCCTTCACGAGCTCGGGGTCGAGCCCGTAGCGCGCCGCCGCCTCGCCGTCGTCCGCCACGCCCTTGAGCCGCACGGCGTGCAGGGCGAGCAGCTCGGGGGCCGAGACGACGGGGCCGGCCGAGAAGTCCTGGAGATCGCTGGGGTTCGCCACACGTCAGAGCATAGGTCGCCGGGTCGGGGCGGAGCCCTGCGCGTACGGCACGAAGGCGCGGGAGGCGAGCCGGTGGGAGGGCGGCGCGTCGGTTATCGCGGTGGTCTGCGTACCAGGAGGAGGGCCACGTCGTCGGTCCGGTGCGCGGCGTCCCTGACGTGCAGGGTCAGTTCGTCCGCGAGCCGGTCCAGATCGGCTGCGCCCGAGGCCCCGAGCCGCTCCGCCAGGTCCGCCATGGCCGTACCGATGTCGAGGCCCGGCGCCTCGACGAGGCCGTCGGTGTACAGGGCGAGGACGGAGCCGGGCTCCCAGGGCAGTTCCATGGTCTCGTACGTGACGTCCGTCGCGATCCCCAGGAGCAGCCCCGGCGGGACCTCGAGCACCTCGGAGCTGCCGTCCGCCCGGCGCAGGAGGGGTGGCGGATGGCCCGCGCTCGCCAGTCGCAACCGGTGGTGGGCGAGGTCGAACTCGGCGATCAGACAGCTCGTGAACCGGTCGGCGTCGAGGTCGTCGAGCAGCCGGTTCGTGCGCGCCAGGATGTCGCCGGGCGACGCACCCGCCGTCGCGTGGGCGTGGACGGCGGTCCTCACCTGCCCCATGAGCGCCGCGGCGGTCGTGTTGTGTCCCTGCACGTCGCCGATGACGGCGACGACGGAGACGGGCGTCGCGCGGACGAGGTCGTAGAAGTCCCCGCCGATGTCCATGCCGTGACCCGCCGGCAGATAGCGGGCGGCGACGTCGAGACCCGGGAGAGAGGTCAGACGGTGCGGCAGCAGAACGTTCTGGAGGCTCCGCGCGAGGGAGCGGTTGGCGTCGTACAGCCGGGCCCTGTCCAGGGCCTGGGCGATGAGCCCGGCCAGCGAGGTGAGCAGCGCGCGCTCCGCCGACGGGAAGGGGCGCGGCTGTCCGTACGAGAGGACCAGCGAGCCCACGGGACGGCCGGAGGCGATCAGGGGCAGGAACGCCCAGGCGTTGCGGCCCTCGTAGCGCGGGGCCCTGGGGTGGGCGCGGCGGAGGTCCTCGTACGTGGGGAAGAAGACGGGGACACCGGTGGAGAGGACCTGGGCGTCGGCGACCGGCGCCGTGAGCGGTTTTCCGTCGAAGTGCTCGATGAACTCGTCGCTGTAGCCGCGGTGGCCGATGACGCGCAGCCGCCCGTCGTCGACGCTCATGAGGACGAGGCCTTCCGGGCCGAACGCGGGCACGATCTGGTCGGCGGCCAGGTCGACGACCTCGCGCACACCGGCCGCCTCGGCCAGGGACGCCGCGAGGTGCATCAGCTGGTAGACGGCGGTCGCGCCGACCGGCTCGCCGGGGCGGTTCGGCAGCGTCGGGACGGAGGGGAACGCGGGGGCGGCGGGAGGCAGGGGCACGGTCGCCGCGGCCGGGCCGGGGGCGGTCGCGGAGTCCGGACCGGTCCGGGGCTCGGGGGCGGTCGCGGAGGCGGGGACGGTCGCAGCCCAGGGGGCAGCCCCGGAGGCGGGGGCGGTCGCGGCCCCGGGGGCAGCCCCGGAGGCGGGAGCGGTCGCGGCCCCGGGGGCGGCCCCGGCAGCCGTCGCGGCCGCGGGGGCGGAGCCCTCATAGGGGACGGGCCCGTCCTGCGGCCCGGGCGGCCCGCCGTGGGGCAGCGGCCCGTCCGCCTTCGGGATGATGAGCACGCTGATCCCGGTCGCGTCCGGGTAGAGCTCGAACAGCAACGACGTCGCCGGCCGCCGCAGGACCGTGAACGACGTCGGCCGCCGGGCGACGGCCGCGGCCCGGTAGCGGTCCTCGAAGGCGGGGTCGTTCAGCCACGGCAGCGCCTCCCAGGGCCGCTTCCCGAGGAGCGCGGCCCCATCGGCGTTCACCAGCTCGGCGCCGGCCGTGTTGATGAAGGTGATGCGTCCGTCGAGGTCCAGGGCGCAGCACCCCACCGGCAGCCGCTCCGCGAGGTCGAGTGCGGCCGCCGCGAGGGCCGGGTCGGCCTCGGAGGGGCGCTCCGGGTGGACGACGAACGGTTCGGTGGGGTGAGGCGGCGGGGGATCCTGGTCGGCGGCCCGCCGCAGCAGCCGGGCCGCCAGACGGCAGTGGGCGTCGAGCGTCTCGTGTTCGCGCGCGTCGAGCTCCGGCGCGTGCGAGACCGGCCACAGCAGGGCGACACCGCCCCACACCGTCGTGTCGTCGAGGACGGGGACGGCCGCGAGCATGAAGTCGTACGGCAGCACGATCCCGATCCGCGGGTAGCGGTGGGCGATGTCCTGCAGGCCGTTCAGCCACACGAGCCTCCGCTCGCGGATGGCGTCGGCGACGGGGATCGGGGCGTCGACCGGGATCCGCACCCACGGCGCGGCGATCTGCCGGGACAGGCCCGAGATGAGCACCAGGCGCAGCATCCGGTCGCCCGGGATCAAGAGGTAGACGAGACCCGCCGAGGCTTCGGTGTCCCGCATGAGACCGGTGAGCACGGCGGCCATCCGGCCGTCGGCGAAGACGTCCTCGGTCCCGCTGCCCGCGCTCCCGCCCAAGGGTCTCACCGTCCCGCGGCGGCCGGGACGGCACCGCGCGGGTCCGGGCGCGAAGGGCGGCAGGCCCCACCGGACCACGTGTCCGGGCCCGGCGGCCCGGAGCGCGGTCGTCGGCGGGATACGCGCTCGTCACGCATATTCGGACGATACGTCGCGCGTCCGACGCCCGCGCGACGGAGGCGGGAACGGGGACCCGAGGGGGACGGGGCGGAGACGGGGCCCAGGGGTTCCGCCCGCCCGTCCGCTATCGTGCACCGTCGCCGGACGCCCCACGTGTCAGGGGCGGCCAGAATCAGGAGTACGTGCATGTCAGAGGCCATACACGGCAGTGCGGCAGCACCCGGCGCCGGCAATCCGCCCGCCTCCGTGCGCCGCTCCGCCCGACCGCGGACGGCGGTGGGTCGCACCCTCGCCCTGGTGCTGTTCGTCTGGGGGTCCGCCGCTGCCGTCGCGGGCGTCTCGTTCCTCGTCCCGAGCGCGGAGTGGGTGGCCATCGCCACGGGAGTGGTGCTGTGCGTGGCCTTCGGGGTGCTGCTGCACCTGTTGCACCGGGGCGTCTGGCTGGTGTTGCTCGCGGCGGCGCCGGCGCTGTTCGTGCTGGTCGGCGCGGTCCAGTACGCGCCCGAACTGGCTCTCGAACGGTATGGGATCCGCGAGAACGTCGTCGTGGTCGCCGACAGCGCCGCCGGCACCGGCGGCAAGAACCACGAGCTGACCCTGCGCGGCTCCGACGGCCGGGAGCTGGCCGAGCGGTTCGTCTATCGCGGCAGCGGCGCCCCGGCCGTCGGCGAACGCCTCGCCGTCGTGCGCGACTCACGCGGCAAGGTGCCCATGGAACAGGCCGACCAGGTCGACGCGGCCGGCCGGCTGAGCGGGCTCGTCGGCGGCCTCGTCGCCTGGACGGTGCTGGTGCTCCTCGCCGGCTGGCGCGGTCATGTCGCCCGCCGCCGCGACCTGCGGCTGTACGGCGGCGGCCGCTGAAGCACGTCGCCGCTGCCGCTCTTCGGGGCATCCCGCGGTCGCCCGCAGCGCGGCTTCGATGCGCGGTACGGGGGCCGGGATATCAGTGGGCGGAGGTGGCGGTCGACGGCGACCGTCCTGTCGGGAAAGGCGGAGACCGTGACCGTACAACCCATCCCCGAGGGGTACCCGCGGGTCACGCCGTACCTCTGTGTCGACGGAGCCGCGGCCGCGATCGACTTCTACGTGGCCGTCCTCGGCGCCGAGGAGCGCATGCGAATGCCGGCCCCGGGCGGCAAGATCGGTCACGCGGAACTGGCCGTGGGGAACTCGGTGATCATGCTCGCGGACGAGTTCCCGGAGATCGGGTTCCGCTCCCCCAGGGCGATCGGCGGCACGCCGATCACCCTGCACGTGTACGTGGCGGACGTCGACGCGGTCTTCGCACGGGCGCTCGCGCAGGGCGCGAAGGAACTGTCGGCGGTCAAGGACGAGTTCTACGGCGACCGCACCGGCCAGTTCGAGGACCCCTTCGGGCACCGCTGGAACGTGGCCTCGCACATCGAGGACGTCCCGGCCGAGCAGATGGGCAAGCGGGCCGCGGAAGCGCTCGAGTCCTTGGACTCCGGGTCGAACGGAGCCTGATCCCCGGCCGTGCGTGATCCCCGGCCGTGCGTGATCCCCCGCCGCGCGTGCTCACGGTCAGCGGCCGTACATGCCGCGGCACAGATCGGCCGCGCCCATGGGAGCGTCGATGTCCTGGGCCTGGCGGCACAGTCGGCGCATCGCCGGAGTCCCCGCGTTCGTCGGCTGCGGGCCACCGCGCGTGGCGGACGGCACTGCGGGACGTGACGTCCCCCGCCCGGGCGGCACCGCCGCGCGGGGTTCCGTCCGTGGACGGGTCTTCCCGGCGCTCGCCTTCGCCGGCTTCGCCGCCTTCCGCGTGGCCGTCGTGCCTCTGCGCGCCGGTGGGGTCGACGTCCGCCGCTGCGGTGACCTCCCGGCGTCGGGAACACCGGCCCCAACCACCTCCCGGGCGACCGGCCCTCCCCCCGGCCTCCCGGCCGGCGTGCCGGGGAGCGGTTCCGTGTCGGCGATCTCCTCGTGAGGAACGGGCTGCGCGGGTACCGGCCATGCGGTGACCGGCGTCGAGATCGGTGTCGGAGGCCGGTCGGCGGCCGGCGCCGGCCCCTCGGGCGCGGGCCGGGGCGGGGGCGGCGGCGGGTGGGGAACGGCCACACAGCCGGCCGTGAGGAGTACGGAGAGCAGGAGGAACGTCGTACGGCGGGGGTGCATGGTGATCACCGTGCCCGAACCGGCCCTGGGCGCGCGGGCGGCACGGACCGGGTCCACCGTCACGGGTGAACCCGGTCGCGCGGAGCGGGATCCTCATTCCTCGCGCAGAGTTCTCACCAGGTCCCGGGGCAGACCATGCGTGTCGTGGAGGTAATGGAGGTCCTCCTCGTCCAGTGGGCGCTGGAACCGCGGGCGGGCGAGCACCCGGCGGCCGCGTTCGAGGAGCCTTCGGAACCGGCGTTCCTCGTCGAGGAGCATCCGGCGCACCTCGCCCGGGTCCGTGTCCTGCCGGAAGTGGTCCAGGGTGTGCTCGATCAGCTCGGAGGGCAGGTCGCCCAGACCGCGCGTCGGATCGTCCCGCCACAGCACGGTGAGCACCCGGCGGACCAGGCGGCGCAGCACGTATCCCCGTCCGGTGCTGCCGGGGCGCACCCCGTCGCCGCTCACCACGACGGCCGAGCGGAGATGGTCGTGGACGAGCCGCCGGGTCGGTTCGTCCAGCGTCCAGACCGGCGGGACGAGGCGGCGCCAGGGGTCGAAGACGTCGCAGTCGAACACGGACGGCTTGCCCTGGAGCAGCGAGGCGAGCCGCTCCAGGCCGAGCCCGGTGTCGATGTTGCGCTGGGGAAGCGGGACGAGGGAGCCGTCGTCGAGGCGGCGGTGACGCATCATCACGTGGTTCCACACCTCCACCCAGCGGTCGTCCCCGGTGGGTGTCGAGCGGGGCGGGGTGTCCCCGCTCCACAGGAAGATCTCCGAGTCGGGGCCGCAGGGGCCGGCCGGTCCGTTGGACCACCAGTTGTCGGTGACGGTGAGCTCCACGGGGACACCGCGGTTCTGCCAGAGTTCCAGCGAGGCGCTGTCCTGTCCGGTCTGCTCGTCGCCGGCGTGCACCGTGGCGTGGAGGAGGCCCGGGTCGATGCCGAGGCCCTCGGTGAGCAGGTCGTATCCCCATTCGAGGCTCCGGGTGCCCTCGTAGTCGCCCAGCGACCAGGTCCCGAGCATCTCGAAGACGGTCAGATGGGTGGCGTCGCCGACCTCCTCCAGATCCGTGGTGCGCAGACAGCGCTGTACGTTGACGAGGCGCCGGCCCATCGGGTGGGGACGCCCCTCCAGGTAGGGGGTGAGCGGGTGCATGCCGGAGGTGGTGAACAGGACCGGGTCGCCCGGCGGTGGCAGCAGTGTCGATCCGGTGATGCGGCGGTGGCCGCGCTCCTCGAAGTACTCGACGAACGTGCGGACGAGGTGCTCGGTCTTCATGGGACGACTCCTTCGCGGACGGCAAGGGAGGCACCGGAGAACGGGCCGGCGGGGTCGTCGCAGCGGGCGGAGGAGCCATGGAACCACCGGCGGGCCGTTTCCGGTCGCCGGTGGGAGGGGAAGGTCAGGCGGCGGCAACCGGCGAGCTGGTCGCTCGCGCGGTCGCGGTGAGGCTTCGGCCGGTGACGTTCATACGGGCGACGGTAACGCGCCGCCGCCGTTCGGGCACGCCCTTTTTGGGGTCCCGAGCCACCGGGTCCCGGGTCACCCGAGTCCCCGGTCACCCAGGTCCCGGGTCACCCACGTCCCGAGCCACCGGCTACGGCGTTCCGCTCGGGTCCTTCTCCGTCCGGTGGCCGCGGCGGGCGTCGCGGTCGAAGATGCCGAGGATCTCGCACGGGCCGCCCTCGGCGCCGATGGCGTGGGGCAGCATCGTGGGGAACTCGGCGGCCTGGTTGGTCTCCACACGGATGCGCCTGTTCCCGAGCAGCAGGACGGCCGTTCCGGAGAGGACGACGAGCCACTCGCGGCCCGGGTGAGCACGCAGGCGCGCGGGGTTGTCCGGCGGGGGTTCCGTCATCCGCTGGCGTACGACGGTCATGCCCGGTTCCGCCTTGATGGGCCAGCGCATGAGCCCGTGGGCACCGTCGATCATCGGGCTGGTGACGACGTCGTCGGTGGCCGTCTCGACCAGCTGGTCGAGGGAGGTGTCCAGGGCCCGGGCGAGGGTGACGAGCTGGTCCAGCGCGAGGCGGCGCCGGCCGTTCTCGATGCGGCTGAGGGAGGACTGGCTGAGGTTCGCGCGGGTGGCCAGTTCTTCGAGGGACCAGCCCTGAGCGACCCGCAGGGCGCGGATCCGCTTGCGCACCAGGCTGTCCAGCTCACCATCTTCTTGCGTCATAGGCATCAATGTATGCCGCATTCGCAATGCGTGCCTACCGTCGGGGCATGCATACGAACAAGCCTGCCCAGGTGAGCACCGCCACCGACCCGGACGCAGCCGACGCGCGTCGGCGTCGCACCGTCCTGATCGCCGTCTGCGTCGCCCTCATGGCCGTCATCGCCTCCGTGTCCGGTCTGAACGTGGCCCAGCCCGACCTCGCCGTCACCTTCGGCGCCTCCCAGAGCACGATCCTGTGGATCATCAACATCTACACGCTCACCCTGGCCGCCCTCCTGCTGCCGCTCGGCGCGATCGGCGACCGGCTCGGCCGCAAGCCCATGCTGCTCGGCGGCCTTGCCGTCTTCGGGGTGGCGGGAGTGGCCGCCGCGCTCGCGCCCTCCGCGGAGGTCATGCTCGCCGCGCGTCTGCTCAGCGGTGCGGGAGCCGCGATGATCATGCCGATCACCCTGGCCGTGATCACCACGACCTTCCCCGAGGAGGAGCGGGGCCGGGCGATCGGCGTGTGGACCGGCGTGGCCGGTGGTGGGGGCGTCCTGGGCATGTTCCTCTCCGCCGCGCTGGTCGACGCGGCGAACTGGCGGTGGCTTTTCGCGCTGCCCGTCGTGCTCGCCGTCGTGGCCTTCGCGATGACGCTGCGGTCCGTCCCCGACTCCCGCGAGGCCACGGGGCACCCCTTCGACACGGTCGGCGCCCTGGCCTCCGCCGTCGCCGTGGCCGGCCTGATCTTCGTCCTCCAGGAGGGCCCGGAGCGGGGCTGGACCGCCCCGGCGACCCTGCTCGGCGGCGCCGTCGGTGTCGTCGCCGCGGTCGGTTTCGTCGTACGGGAGCTGGGCCGCCGGGATGCGGCGCTCCTGGACCTGCGCGTCTTCGGCCGGCGGTCGGCGGCGGCCGGTTCGCTCACGCTCCTGGTGCTCTTCGGCGTCCAGGCGGGTGTCTTCGTGGTTCTCTTCCCGTTCTTCCAGGCCGTGTCGGGCTGGTCCGGTCTGCTGTCCACGCTCGCGCTCATGCCGATGGCCGTGGCCATGATGGCGTCCTCGGGTCTCGCTCCGAAGCTCGCGGGGCGGACCGGTGCCCGTTCGACGATGGCGACGGGCATCCTGCTGGCCGGTGCCGGTCTGGCCCTGATGGCCACGTCCGTCTCCGTCGACGGCGGTTATCCCTCGGTGCTCCCCGGCATGCTCGCCATGGGGACCGGCATGGGTCTGGCCATGACCCCCTCGACCGAGGCCATCACCGGCTCCCTGCCGCGTGAGCGTCAGGGCGTCGCCTCCGCGCTCAACGACGTCACGCGCGAGTTCGGCACCGCGCTCGGCGTCGCCCCGCTCGGCGCGCTGGTCTCCGCCGGTTACCGCGGCGCCATCGACACCCGGCTCGACGGGGTCCCCCAGGAGGTGGCCGACACCGCCCGCGAAGGCGTCGCGAACGCCGTCGGGGCGGCGGGCGGAGCCGGCCCCCACGGGCGGGCGCTGATCCGCGCGGCGCAGGAGTCCTTCGTCGACGGCTGGCAGCAGGCCATGTGGGCGGGGGTCGTCGTGATGGCCGCCCTCCTCCTCTGCATACTCGTCCGTGGCCCGAAGGACGCCCGGCCGAAGACATCCGTGAAGGATGACGACAGATTGCGCGGAATTACGGAACGTTCTCCAGAAGGATCGTTTCCTTCCGCATGAAGCTGTTCTGAATACTGGTCAGGAACAGTTGAGGGGTTGACGATCGCTGGTGGCGGGCAGGTTTGGAGGGCCGCGAGCCGGGCATCGTCCGGCGTCACGGCAGTGCGGCCGTCACCACGTGCGGGAGTGCACACAGCCCAACCGCGTCCCTCCGCGGCCGAACGAAGAAGGAGGTTGGTCCCCATGACAGTGCGTGCTCTCGAGCAGCCCCGGCTGTGGATGCCCTATCCGCTGCGGGTGAATCCGTATCTGTCGGCCCTGCACGAGGAGAGCGAGACGTGGGCGCGCGCGATGGGAATGCTGGACGGCGCGGAAGGACCGTCGGGCCATCCCCCCATATGGACCCGGTCGCAGTTCCATGCCATGACGGTCGACCAGTTGACCGCCTGGGCCCTGCCCGACGCCTCGTTCGCCGACCTCCGGCTCAACCACCGTTTCAACATCTGGGCGTTGGCCTGGGACGACTACTTCGCGACCGCGTTCAAGCAGACCGGTGACCTGCCCGGCGCCGTGGCCTTCACCGCCCGGCTCCACGAGTTCCTGCGACCGGACCTCGGCAACGGCGCCCGCTCGCCCGAGCCGTCCAACCCGGTCGAGCGGGGCATCGCCGATCTGCAGCGGCACCTCTTCCCGCTTCGACTGGCGCACTGGCGCCACGAGTTCAACCGGGCCCTGGTGCGCTACGTCGACGCGGGAGTCGAGGAGCTGGTCAACAGCCGCGGCGGCCGGGTCCCCCACCTGATCGAGTACGCCCCGTTCCGGCGCGAGAGCTTCGCCGCCCACACCGCCCCGTACTCCGTCGAGCTGGCGACCGGCGCGCGCATACCCGAGCAGATACGGCACAGCCGCACCGTACGGGCCCTGCTCGACGCCTTCATGGACTACATGGGGCTGGCCAACGACCTCGCCTCGTACGAACGCGAGGTCAACGAGGAACACGACGTCAACAACCTGGTCGTGGTGCTCGGCACGTCCCTGGGCATCGCCCTCCACGACGCCGTACCCGCCGCCCTGAACCTGGTGAACACCCGGCTGCGGGACTTCGAGCACCTCCGGCAGAGCGAACTGCCGCAGCTGGTACGGCGATCGGGCCTCGACCACGACGAGCGGGCCGAACTGGAGACCTGGCTCCAGGGCGCCTGCGGCTTCCTGTCCGGCCTCCACGCCTGGTACACGGGAGCGCCCCGGTACGCCGCCACGGACCTCTCCGTACCCGAGCAGCGGCAGCGGTCCTGATCCGGTGAGGGGGATACCGACGGACGGGCGTCGGCAGCCCCCTCGACCGGCTTGTGACCGCGTGTTCCTGCGGCCTACCCCAACCGCAGCAGGCGCTTGAGCCGCGTCCGCCACGAGGGGCGCGGCTCGGGCCGGCTCTCCGGCTCGGGCGCGGGCTCCGGCGCGGCCGTCCGCCACGGCGGCGCCGCCGGCGTTCCGGTGCTCGGGGCCGGCGGGGCCGGCAGCGGGCTCGGGACGTCGAAGTCCTGGGGGGCGCGTGCGGCGAAGCTCACGGGCAGGGCCGTCAGGTGCCGGGCCCAGGTGGAGGAGCGCCAGGTGAGGTCCTCCTCGGGGATCGACAGCGCGATGTCGGGAAGCCGGGTGAGCAGGATGTCGATGCCGGTGTCGGCGATGATGCGGCCGATGTCCTGGCCGGGGCACTCGTGGGTGCCGGCGCTGAAGGACAGGTGCGCGCGGTTGTGGTGCACCGGCGTCGCGGGATCCGGGCGGATCGCCTCGTCGACGTTTCCTGCGGCGAGACCGAGCAGGAGCATGTCCCCCGCCTTGATCTGCTGTCCGCCCAGGGTGGTGTCGCCGTTGGCCCAGCGGCCGGGGCACACCATCAGCGGGGGCTCGTCCCAGAGCACCTGCTCCACCGCCTCCGGCAGGGTCATCTGACCGCCGGCCAGCGACCCGCGGAACCGGGGGTCGGTGACCACCATGCGCAGGACGTTGGACATGAGGTTGGCGGTCGTCTCGTACCCGGCGAGGAGGATGAGGCGCAGGTGGTGCTGCACCTCCTCGTCCGACAGGTTCGCGGGGTGGGCCATCAGCGCGGACGCGATGTCCTGCCCGGGGCGGACCCGCTTGGCGTCGACGAGCTGGGCGAGGCTCTCCAGGACGTAGGCGTTGCTGGCGAGCGAGGTCTCGGTGGCCTTGAAGAGGTCACGGGCGGCGTGGACGAGCCGGGGGCCCGCCTCGTCCGACATGCCGAGCAGGTGGGTCAGCGTGAGCATGGGGACGTGCTCGGTGAACTGGCCGACCAGTTCGGCCTCGCCGTCCTCGCAGAACGTGTCGATCACCTGGTGGGCGAAGCGGGTGATGTGGCGGCGGATGCCGCGGTGGTCGAACTGGCTGAGGCCGGCCGTGACGGCGCCGCGCAGGCGCTGGTGCTCCTCGCCGTCCGCGCAGACGCAGTCGGGGCGCCAGCCGATCATCGGCACCAGCGGCGAGGTGGCGGGGTCGATCTCTCCGCTGCGCCAGCCGTGCCAGACGCGGGGGTCGCGGGAGAACTGGGTGGGCCGGCTGGCCACGTCGCGGTTCTCGAGGTAGCCGAGGACGAGCCAGGCGCGTACGTCGCCGTCGAGCAGTACGGGCGCCACCGGGCCGTGCTTGGCGCGCAGTTCCTCGTACAGGCCCATGGGGTCCGTCTCGGCGGCGCCGCCGTAGAGACGGGTCGCTCCGCCGGGTCCGGTGGCGACGTGGGCCGGGCAGCCGGGAGGGGGGATCGCCCCGGGCATGGCGGTGGTGTGTTCGGCGGGCGGGAGGGTCATGCGGTCTCCTGGGCGGCGGCGAGGGTGCGCAGGTAGACCATCAGCGACAGCAGGGCGTCACGGCAGGACGCCCGGTCACGTGCGTCACAGGTGACCATGGGCACGGATTCGCTGAGGGCCAGAGCAGCGCGCAGGTCTTCTACGGGGTGGTACGGAGCCTCCGGGAACGTGTTGACGGCCACGACGAACGGGACGCGGCGGTCCTCGAGGCGGGTGATGACTTCGAAGCAGACTTCGATCCTGCGGGTGTCGACGAGGACGACGGCGCCGAGCGCGCCTTCGAAGATGCCGTTCCACAGGAACCAGAAGCGCTCCTGTCCCGGCGTCCCGAACAGATAGAGGATCAGCTCCTCGTTGATGCTGATCCGTCCGAAGTCCATGGCGACGGTCGTGGTGTTCTTGCCGTGGGCGCCGGGGTTGTGGTCGATGCCCACGCCCGCCTGCGTCATGGTCTCCTCGGTGGTCAGCGGCGGGATCTCGCTGACCGCTCCGACCATGGTCGTCTTGCCGACGCCGAAGCCGCCGACGATCACGACCTTGACGCCCCTGGCACTGTGGGGCAGCCGCATGTCCGTGCCGCGTGGGCCGGCATCACGTACGTCAGAGCTTGCGTAGTCCATGGATCACCGCCTCCAGCAGGCCGCGTTCGGGGAATGCCGCGACGGGCACGGGTGCGATGGCCTCGACCCGTTCGTCCTCGACGAGTTGGGAGAGCAGCGTGGTGACGACGCTGAAGGGAAGGCTGAGGTACGCGGACACCTCGGCCACCGAGAGCGGGTAGGAGCACATCGTGAGGATGGCCGCCTGCTCGGGCTGCATCGCGGCGTCCGGCTCGGAGCGCGTCGCGATGAGGGTGACCAGGTTGAAGGTGTTCGCCGCGGAACCCGTGCCCCCGGTAATGACGTAGAGCGGAACGGGATCGGTTTCATTCCAGGGGTCCTGGTTCTCCGATGTCACATCGCCTGCCCGACGTCCTCACGAGGAGGGCTGGTCATGTGCTGTCCGATCCTGACCACGAGCGTCCTCATGCGGTCGCCGAGCAGGCCCGCGTCCACCTGGTCGTCGGCGAGCACCGCGAGGTAGGCGCCGGGGCCCGCCGCCATCAGGGAGAAGTAACCGCCGTCGGCCTCGATCCCGACCATCCGCGTCGAGCCGTCCCCCTCGGGGAACCGCTGGGCGATGGCCCTCGCCAGGCTCTGGATGCCGGAGCAGGCCGCGGCGATCGCGTCGGCCGTGTCGGGCTCCGTGTTCGACTGCCCGATGCACAGGCCGTCCGCCGACAGCACGACGACGTGCCGTACGTACGGGACGCCGCCCACGAGCTCCTTGAGCATCCAGTCCATGTTCGGCAGTGGCAGCATGTTACTCGACCTCATCTGAAGGCTCGCTGAGTGAAGGGGAAGGTTCGGCGGCCGCGCGCTTGTCGCCGTTGAAGGCCTCCCACATCAGACCCGGCTGACGGGTCGTGCCGGAGGATCCCCGGGTGGCGGCCGGAGCGGGGGGCGTGGGGCCCACCTGGACGATCGGCGTCTGGACGGGTGTCTCGCGTCGCCGTTGCGGGAGTCCGTTGACGGTCTTCCCGACCTCCGCGGATTCCTTCGGGGCGTCGCCAGGGGGTGTCGGCCGGGGCAGGATCGGGCCTCCCGTGCGCCGTCGGGCCGGCGGCTGTGGATACCGCACGGCGGACTGCGGCACGGTGGTGATCAGATTCCTGGGAACCAGCACCACGGCCCGTACGCCTCCGTAGGCGGAGGTGCGCAGGTCGACCTCGCAGCCGTGCTCGCGGGCCAGCCGGCTGACGACGGGCAGGCCGAGCTGCGTCACCTCGCCGAGTCCGGCCAGGTGGATGCCGGACGCCGACTGGGCCATGATGCGCTCGACGCGCGTGCGGACCTCTTCGGTGAGTCCGACTCCGCGGTCCTCGATCTCGATGGCGATGCCGGAGGGCACCTCGCTCGCGGACACCTCCACCGGGGTGTGCGGCGGCGAGAACGTGGTGGCGTTGTCGAGCAGTTCGGCGAGGAGGTGCATGAGGGGCTCGGCTCCGGGGCCGACGACGGCGACGGCGGTCACCGACTGCAGCTTCACCCGGGGGAAGTCGACGATGCGCGACATGGCTCCGCGCAGCACGTCGTAGAGCGGGATCGCCTTCGACCACTGCCGTCCGGGGCGGGCGTCGCCGAGGACGGCGATGCTGGCCGCGAGGCGGCCGATCAGGGCGGTGCGGTGGTCGACGCCCTGGAGGCCGCGGGAGACCACGAGATCGGTGCCGTGGATGATCTGCATCTGGTGCAGGTCCTTGGCCAGCTGGTGCACGATCGCCTGGACGCGGCGCGCGACGGCGACGAGTGCCCGCTGGGAGGCGTCCCTGGTGTACTCCTCGGCCTCCACCGCTTCCAGGAGCGTCTGCAGCGCGCCCCGGACCGCCTCGGTGAACTCCTCGTCGAGGTGTTCGCCGAAGTCGACGGTCCGCAGGATCTCCGAGGCGGGGTCGCCCTTCTTCATCCGGGCGACCGCGGCCGGGAGCAGCTCCTCGGCGAGCCACACGGTGGTGGCGCGCTGATCGGCCAGCCGTCCGAGCAGCGCGGACTCGCGTTGCGCGTAGTACTCCTGCGCGTCGGCGACCGCCCGCTCGTAGCGCACCACTGCCCCCGACCGCAGTCGGCGCGCGGTCACGGCGGACGTGAGGGCCGTCAGCGCGACCGCGGCGAGACCGCACCAGGCGACCGGTGTCCGTATCTGTGCAGAGGAGAAGAGAAACGCTATGGCAAAGGCTCCGGCCAGAACTCCAGGGGGGAGGAGCCAGACGCGATCGACCGCGGGTGGCCGGGCTCTGGAAATTGAACCTGCACGAACCATCAAGGGGTCCCTAATCAGTCTGGAATGAACGGACTGAGGTGAAGCGATGCACCGACTGGAACGAATCGGGCCTCTTTCGGGCGATTGCCGCGTTCCGTCCGCTCGGCACCACAGCGTTCATGACTCGCTGTGACCGCAGCGCAACACACGGGGGAGCATAGTCAGTTCGGGTTCGCCATGTGACCGTGCTGGAAGGGCTGCCTCCAGTGGTCACTCTCAACCCATAAAGCGACCAATCACTGCACGGAAAATGCAATGAACCGATCGCATTCTGGCGTCCATTCATCAGATTTCGCGGCACCCGAACAGACGACCGCCCGCGAGATGCCACACACGCCGCAATCGCGAACCCTCCCCGCGCCTCACCGCCACCCCATCTCCTGTGACGTGCGTCACGCCTTAAAAGTCCTTTAAGGAACAAGGCCGGGAAGCTACCGATTTCATATGCATTGCGGTTAGTTGACGCCCCCTTTGAACGATGGTCAAGATCTCCACGAGTTCGCCACACCTCACTCGGCTTCACCTCATCTGGAGCACTCGATGCGCAACAGGGCTGCCCTGACCACAGCAGTCACTCCCGTCACCCGGGAAACGGCGCGCCCGGAGCACCCGTCCGATCGCGTCTTCGGGAAGGTCGCCCGGCTCGACCCCAGCGGTGCGGGCGTACGCGGACAGGACGTCGAGCTCTTCGACGCCGCCCTGCGACTGCCGAACGCGCAGGACCAGGCCGCGAGCTCCTCCCCCAGCTCGCGCAGGTCCCGGCCCGCCCACACGGCGCCCCTCACGTGGCGGTCCATGCCGCTTCCCCTGATGGTCGCGGGCGCGCTCTCGGCGGGCCTCGCCGGCGCGCTGACGGTCTGGCTCTCCGCGGGCCCCGAGCCCGCGCCGCCGTCGCTCCCGTCCCTCTCGCTCCCGCTCCCCGACCTCGCGACGGCCCCGGCCCGGCCCGCGGCACCCTCGACCGACGGAAACGCCACGAGCGACGGCACCCCCACGGCCGACGCACACCCCTCGGCCGAGCAGAGCGCTCGCGCCCGTAGCGGGCAGGCGACCCCTCCCCCGGCGTCCGCCGCACCCGCGCCCTCGGCCACCCCCTCCCGCACGCCCTCACCCACGGCCCCCGTCGTCCCCGCGACGACGCCCCCGTCGCCGCCCTCCTCGCACCGCCCCCAGCGGCCCGCGCGGCCCGCGTCGAGCGACCTCTCCCCGGGCAGCACCGGCCCCGAAGTCGCCGATCTCCAGCGGCGGCTCCAACAGCTCTACCTCTATCTCGGTTCGGCCGACGGGGTGTTCACCGAGCACGTCGGTGAGGCCCTGAGCCGCTTCCAGATCGCCCGGAACATCCCGGAGAGGCCCGGCGTCTACGGCCCCCTCACCCGCTCCGCCCTGCGGGCCGAGACCGACTGAGTCCAGGCACCGCCCCGCCCCAGCTCGCCCCACCCCCTCGCGGAAACCCAGAAAAGGACCAGCACATGAGCACCACCGGAAGAACGGGCCTTCGGCTGAGCAGCGCCGTGGCACTCGGCGTCGTCCTCGGCGTCACCGCCTCGGGCCCCGCCCTCGCCGCGCCCCTCGCCCCCGCCGCCCCCGCTCCGGGAAGCACCCGGACCTGCCCGGCTCCCGGTGAGGAACCCGGCATCGGCCACGAACCGCGGTTCACCGACACCAACGTGGCCCTGTTCGCCGGCGGCGACTACACCGCCGACGGCGCGTCCGCCGAGGCCGAGGGCCTGCTGGTCGTCGGCGGGAACGCCACCTTCGCCAAGGCCTCCGGCGGCGTGTTCAACGTCGGCCGCGCCGGCGCGGGCTCCGGCATCGTGCCGCCGGCCGGGTCGGTCATGCTGGCCGTGGGCGGGAACCTGGCGATAGCCGGCGGGACGACGGTCGACGTCGGCCACGGCCTCACCTCCGCGTCCGGCTACGGCGGTGCCGTCCGCGTCGGCGGCGCCATCGACGAGAAGGGCAGGCTGGAGACGAACGGCGGGAGCCGCTCGGCGGGCCTGGGCGCGCGCGACGCCCTCACGCCGTACGACGCGTTCGCCGGCACCGTACGGGACGAGTCGGCGTCCCTCGGGTCGCTGAAGCCCACGGGCACGAGCGTGCGCCGGGGCGACACCGTCACCTTCGAGGGCGGCAAGGCGGGCTCCGGCCCGCAGGTGTTCGAGATCGCCGCCAAGGAGCTCGACGGCGCCTCGTCCTTCGACTTCCGGTCGATCCCCGAACGGGCGTCCGTCGTGGTGAACGTGACGGGACGTCAGGCAGTGGGCATCTCCCCCCTGTCCGTCGGCTTCAACGGCGACCGCGTCGACGCGTACAGCTCCGCGCACTTCGGCGAGGCCGCCTCGCGGATCCTCTACAACTTCGAGGCGTCCCCGTCGCTCACCCTCGGCGGCGGAGGGAACTTCATGGGGTCGATCCTCGCCCCCGAGGCGTCCGCCGACCTGACGGCCAGCACGAACGGCCGGGTCTACGTCGGCGGCGACCTGCGCACCCACGGCACGGGGAACGAGACCCACAACTACCCGTGGACCGGCTCCTCGACGTTCACCTGCAAGCCCACGCCCGGGGGACCGAGCGCCACCCCCACGCCGACCCCCTCCTCCACGACGCCCGCGACCTCGTCGCCGACCCCCTCCACCTCGCAGCCCGCGGAGGAGACCCCGGGGACCCCGGGCACTCCGGAGACGACGGCACCCGAGGGCTCCGCACCTCCCACCGAGAGCAGCTCCGCGCCCGCCGCGCCCGGTACGACGCCGCCCTCGCCGTCCGTCACCGAGCCCGGCGACAGCTCCCTCGCGACCACGGGTGCGCAGCTCACGCCGTACGCCGTCGGCGCCGCGGCCCTGGGTGCGGCCGGTGCCGCGATCCTCGTGCTCGCCCGTCGACGCCGCGCGGGCGTCCGGCACTGAGCCGGTGCCGGCGCACGCACCGGTGACCTGAAGGCACGCCCGCCCGCGGGCGGGCCACGACCGCACACTCCACAGAGCCGCCCTCCGGCCGGGACGTCATCCCGCCGGAGGGCGGCTCTGTACGGTTTCGCTCCCCCGGCGTCCCACCCGATGCCCGACGGATACCTAGGGGGGTATTTGACTTGCTGCGACGGATCCCCTTACGGTCGAGCTCGCAGATACCCAGGGGGGTATCAGAAACCAAGGGGTACCCCGGTGCGTGCACACCGCACGAAAGGATGGCCGTGTTCTTCGCCCAGTACTACCTCGACTGCCTCTCCCAGGCGTCCTACATGATCGCCGACGAGCGGACCGGCCAGGCCGTGGTCGTCGACCCGCGCCGCGACGTCTCCGATTACCTCACCGACGCCGCCGACCACGGCCTGACCGTCGTCGGCGTCGTCAACACCCACTTCCACGCCGACTTCGTCGCCGGCCATCTGGAGCTGGCCGACAGCACCGGCGCCTGGATCGGCTACGGCCGCCGGGCCGAGACCGAGTACCCGATCCGCAAGCTCGCCGAGGGCGAACGGATCGCCCTCGGCGACGTCACCCTGGAGATCATGGAGACGCCCGGGCACACCCCGGAGTCGATCAGCGTCCTGGTGTACGAGCACGGTGCCGACGCCGTCCCGTACGGCGTCCTCACCGGCGACGCGCTCTTCATCGGCGACGTCGGCCGCCCCGATCTGCTCGCCTCCGTGGGCGTCACCGCCGGGGAGCTCGGCGCGATGCTCCACGACAGCGTCCAGCACAAGCTGATGGCCCTTCCCGACGAGGTGCGGGTCTACCCCGCGCACGGGGCCGGCTCCGCCTGCGGCAAGAGCCTCTCCACCGAGAAGCAGTCCACGATCGGGGCGCAGCGCGCCACCAACTACGCCTGCGCGCCGATGAGCCGCGACGCCTTCGTCGCGCTGGTCACCGCCGGGCAGCCCGCCGCGCCGGGATACTTCGCCTACGACGCCGACCTCAACCGCAGGAACCGGGACCGGTACGACGCCACCGCGGCGGCGCGCTCGCTCTCCCGGGCCGAGTTCGCCGAGCTGCGGCACTCGGGCGCGGTCGTCGTCGACGCGCGCTCACCCCAGGACTTCGCGGCGGGCCACCTGTCCGGCGCGGTGAACGTACCCGCCGACGGGCGGTTCGCCGAGCAGGCGGGCACCGTCCTGGACCCCGTCGCCGACCTGGTCGTCATCGCGCCGGAGAACCGCGAGGAGGAGGTCGTCACCCGCCTCGCCCGGGTCGGCTTCGACCGCGTGGCGGGCTACCTGCGCGACCCCGAAGGCGCCCTGGAGGAGCTGGCCGACGAGGTCACCCCGGCGAGCCGGCTGACCGCCGCCCAGCTCAGGTCCGCGCTCGCGGGCCGGCGGCCGCCGGTCGTCGTGGACGTCCGCACCTGCGGTGAGCGCGAGGCGGACGGCTTCCTCGAGGACGCCCTGCACATCCCCCTGAGCGAGCTTCCGCGGCGCACGGACGAGCTGCCCACCGACCGGCCCCTGGTCGTGCACTGCGCCGGCGGTCACCGCTCCTCCATCGCGGCGAGCCTGCTGCGCCACCACGGGTTCCAGGACGTCTCCGACATCCTGGGCGGCCACGCGGCCCTGGCCTCGGCCACGCCCCCTGCCGCCGTCTGACCTGTCGGCGTTCAGGACCCCTCGCCGCTCCGAGACGGCGGCCCCCACACCCTCTGAAATACCCCCAGGGGTATCACTCGTCATCCATCCGTTCCTTCACCCGGAGCCACCCATGAGCGCCACGCCCCCGACCGCCCCGCCCTCCCTCACCCCCGTCGACCTGCACCGGCTCGTCCGGGAGGGGCGCGCCCCTCGCCTCCTCGACGTCCGCACGCCCGGCGAGTTCCGTACCGTCCACATCCCGGGCTCGTACAACGTCCCCCTGGACACCCTGCGGGAGCACCGCGCCGAGCTCCTCTCCCACCTCGACGAGGACGTCGTCCTGGTCTGCCGGTCGGGGGCCCGGGCCGCGCGGGCCGAGCAGGCACTCGCCGGGGCGGGGCTGCCGAACCTCCGCGTCCTCGACGGCGGCATCAACGCCTGGGAGGCGGCCGGCGCGCCCGTGAACCGCGGCCCCGAGCGCTGGGACATGGAGCGCCAGGTGCGCCTCGTCGCGGGCTCCGTCGTGCTGACCACCGGTCTCGTCGGCGTCCTGGTGCCGGGCGTCCATCTGATCGGGACGGCGATCGGCGCGGGACTGACCTACGCGGCCCTCAGCAACTCCTGTCTGATGGGCGTCCTGCTCTCGAGGCTGCCGTACAACCGCGGCCCCCGCCCCGACATCCGCTCGGTGATCGCGGAGCTGCGGAGCACGCCGTGACCGTGCTCGTCGTCGCCGCCTCCCTGCTCATCGGCGTCAGCCTGGGCGTGCTCGGGGGCGGCGGCTCGATCCTGACGGTGCCGATCCTGGTGTACCTGGCGGGTCAGGGCACGAAGGAGGCGATCGCCGCCTCGCTGTTCGTCGTGGGTGTCACCAGTCTGGCCGCCCTGGTCCCGCACGCGCGGGCGCGGCGGGTCCGATGGCGGACCGGCCTGCTCTTCGGCGCGTTCAGCATGGCCGGGGCGTACGGGGGCGGGCGGCTCGCGGAGCACGTGCCCGGCACGGTGCTCCTCGTCGGCTTCGCTCTGATGATGCTGGCCACGGCGGTGGCGATGCTCCGCCCGCGGCACGGGCGCGAGCCGGGCCGGCCCGGGCCTGCCCGGTCCGAGCAGGGCGGTCGTCCCGCTCTCGCGGGCCTCGCCGCCAAGGGCCTCGCCGTGGGTGCCGTGACGGGGCTCGTCGGCTCCGGCGGCGGCTTTCTCGTCGTCCCGGCCCTGGCGGTCCTCGGCGGACTGCCGATGGGTCTCGCGGTCGGGACCTCGCTCCTCGTCATCGCGATGAACTCGTTCGCCGGGCTCGCCGGTCACCTCGCGGGCGTCACGATCGAATGGGGCCTCGCCCTCACGGTCACCGCGGCCGCCGTGATCGGCGGTACGGCCGGCGCGCGACTGGCGGGCCGCATCCCCCAGGACACCCTGCGGGCGGCCTTCGGCTGGTTCGTCGTCGTCATGGGGGTCCTCGTCCTGGCACAGCAGCTCCCCCCTGCCGCCTGGACGCACCCCGCCACGTGGGCGGTGCTCGGCACCGGATTCGGAAGCGGCACCACGGCCGTGGTCGCCTCGCTCGTACGGCGCGCCCCGCGGCACCCCTGAAGGGGCCCGCGGGGCCGTCGCGGCGCGCCCGGTCGCGCGTGTGCCGTCGCCGTACGTCCGCGTGCCCGCGCCGAGCGCGTGTGGCGCGGCGGACCGTCCGTCCTACTGCGGCTTGGTCGCGATCTGGATCAGGTTGCCGCAGGTGTCGTCGAAGACGGCGGTGGTGACGGGACCCATCTCCAGGGGCTCCTGGGTGAACCGGACCCCGAGGCCGGTCAGACGCTCGAACTCCGCCCGCACGTCGTCCACGGCGAACTGGGCGAGCGGGATGCCGTCCTGGACGAGGGCGTCGCGGTACGGCTTGACGGCCGGGTGGCCGGCGGGCTCCAGGAGGAGTTCGGTGCCGCCGAGCTCGTCGGGCGAGACGACGGTCAGCCAGCGGTCCGTCTCGCCGAGCGGAACGTCGTGCTTCTTCACGAAGCCGAGGATCTCGGTGTAGAAGCGCTCGGCCTCGGCCTGGTCGTCGACGAAGACGCTGGTCAGGTGGATCTTCATGGGGTGTTCTCCTCCGGTCCGGACGGGTGGGGCACGAGCCACCGGTCGGCGATCTGCCGCAACGGGGCCGTGTTCAGGTCGTGGAACTTGTAGCGCCCCTCCCGTCTGGTCTCGACGAGCCCGGCGGCCTCCAGCACGGCAAGATGCTGGGAGACGCCCTGGCGCGAGATGCCGAGCTGGTGCTTCATGCTCAGCCGGGCGCAGATCTCGAACAGCGTCTGTCCGGACTTCTGCGTCAGCTCGTCGAGGATGGTGCGGCGGGTGGGGTCGGCCAATGCTTTGAAGAGGTCGTCGGCCACCACCCCAGAATAGGCAAGCATTCACTTGCCTATCAAGTCGAGGAGGAGCCCCCGGGGGCCGGGGCCGCCGAAGCGACCGGCTCCCGAGGGCTCCACCCGCACCCGCGTCAGCCCAGACGGATGTGGTCCACCGCCCAGTACCAGTTGTTTCCGGCGTCGTACATCCGGAAGCGGAGGGTCACCGCACGGGCGCCCGCCGGGACCGTGAGGTCCTTGCCGACCGCCGTGTTCTCGGCGTCCGGCGAGCCGGGGCCGTACTGCAGCACGATCTGCTCCTCACCGGAGTCGAAGACCGCGCGGACCTCGGCCTTCTGGTTGCCCTCCTGCCGGTAGTGGGAGTCGAAGTCCACCCGGAGGCTCGTACGGCCGGCCGGGATCGGAACGGCCGGTGAGACCAGGGTCGAGTCGAAGCGGCCCTTGCTCGCGGGCGCGCCGGTGTCGTCCCAGTCGTCCGGGTCGGCGACCGCGACGATGCCGAGGCCCCGGGTGAAGTTGGGCCGGTTCTGGGCGCCGGCCGACCAGGCGCGGCGGGTGTGGAAGGTCCAGCCCTGGAACATCGGGGTGCCCTGCGGCATCGCGGCCGCGTTGACGACCGACCAGCCGTCCGGCGCCGTCGCCGTCCAGCCCTGCACCTGACCTCGCTTGACCAGCTTCCCGGCCAGCGACTGGAAGTCCTCCGCGAGCAGGTGCCCGCTCATGGACGGGGCGATCCGGGCCTGGATCTCGCCGTCGGCGAGGCGCAGTCCGTCCGCCGCGCGGCCGCGGGCGACCGCGAGCAGCCGGGCGGAGCCGTACGCGGGGGCGTCGGCGGGCGCGGTGACGTCCCAGCTCGCGACGGTCGAGGAACCGGCGGGCAGGGTCCGCGGCGGGGTGTCCGCGACCGGCTTCGCCGTCCATCCGGAGGGCACCGTGAAGGCGAGGGCCACGTCGTGGAGCTCGACGGGGCCGCGGTTGGTCACGGTGGCGGTGAACCGGGCCGTGGTCCCGCCCGCGACGACCGGCTCGTCACCGGCGGCCGTGGTGACCTCGACGGCGAGGGCGTCGGGGAGGCCCATCGCGGGGTCGGTGACACCACGGGTCCGGCCCAGGTCCCGGCCGCCGTGGTGGCGGTCCTGGTTCCGGTCGGCGAAACGGCCGGCGAAGCGGCGCAGGAACCGCGGGTCGTCGGCGGCGCTCACGGCGATGTCGTACCAGCGCTCGGCCGGTACCCGCAGCTTCACGGTGCGCTCGTCGCGCGCGCCGATCCGGACCTCGCGGACCCCGCCGCCGTAGGCGAGATCGCCGACGAGCACGGTACGGGAGCGCCGGCCGCGGTTCTCGATCTCGATCTCCACGTACGCGCGGTCGCCGTCGGACTCCTCCTTGAGGCGGGCCTCCAGCGCGTCGTCGGCGTCGCCGCGCAGCACCCACAGGGATCCGTTGGGGCCGTGGACCCGCAGGTCGTAGGCGTCGCCCTGGAGCGCGCGGGAGCCGGAGAGCCGCTCGTCGGCACCGACGGTGTAGAAGTCGGGGGTGCTGCCGGGCTCCGCGTACACCTGGAAGACGGCGGCCTGGCGGCCCTTGTTGCGGAGGTCCAGTTCGACCTTGCCGTCACGGACCCTGGAGCGCAGCGACAGGGCGTACGGCACGGGGCGGGCGGGCCGGGTGCCGCGCTGCTGGCGCGGGAAGAACTGCGGCGAGGGTACGGCGATGGACGGCTTCCCGGAGGCGGCGTCGCCCTTCGCCACGTTGCCGCTGGTGTCGGGCAGTTCGGGCCAGACGATGTCCTCGCCGGAGAAGTCGAACACGGACGTCAGGTCTCCGGAGACGGAGCGGCGCCAGGGGCTGATGTTGGGCTCGCGCACGCCGAAGCGGCGCTCCAGGAAGCGGATGACGGAGGTGTGGTCGAGGACCGTGGAGTCGACGACGCCGCCACGGGTCCACGGGGACACGACGAGCATCGGCACCCGGAGGCCGAGGCCCATGGCGTGCGGTCCCGAGACCAGGGTCTCCCCGGCGGGCAGGGTGTCCGACCAGGTCAGGCCGCCGTCGGCGGCACGGACCCGGTAGCGGCCGTCCTGGGAGACGACCCGCATCGCGACGGCCCCGTCGGCCTGCCTCACCCGGACGACGACCTCGCCGTCCACGGACATGGTGGCCTTGCCGCGGTCGGCCGAGAGCGGCGGCACGGGCGGCATGCAGTGGTCGAAGAAGCCGCCGTGCTCGTCGTAGTTGAGGATGAAGACGGTCTTGGCCCACACCTGGGGGTGGTCCGCGAGCGCCTCGATCAGTCGCGCGGTGAGGTCCTCGCCGAACGGCGGCGGCCAGCTGGCGTGCTCGGAGAGCGCCTCCGGGGCGACGATCCAGGACACCTGCGGCAGACGGTCGGCGGCCACGTCGGCGCGGAACGCCTCGACGAGCGCGTCGCCCATCTTGTGGCCGTCGCCCTGGTCGGCGGCGGCGCCGACCATCGCCATGCCCCGGTCGTGGAGCGGCTCGCCGGGCTTGGCCTGCTGGAACGGCCGGAACCAGGCGAGGGCGTTGTCGTCGTAGTTGTCCCGGGCCTGGTACGTCTTCCAGCTGACACCGGCGTTCTGGAGCCGCTCGGCGTAGGTGGTCCAGGTGTAACCGCCGGGAACGTAGCTGTTGTTGTAGACGACGGTGTCGTTGACCGTGCCACCGCTGGTGCCGGTCATGAAGTGGTCGCGGTTGGTGTTGGTGTTGCACTGGACCGACGCGTGGTACTGGTCGCAGACCGTGAAGGTGCCCGCGAGCGCGTTGTAGAACGGCATGTCGGCGGGCTCGTAGAAGCCGTGGCCGAGCCAGCCGCTGCTGCGGCCGGTGACGTAGCCGTCGGCCCGCCCGTCGTTCCAGAGCGGGAAGGAGTCGACGAAGCCGAAGGCGGGGGCGCCGTTGCGGTAGGCGTTGGTGTGGGCCGCGTTCATCGCGAAGGGGACGAGGTGGCCCTCGGGGCGGGAGGGGTCGGGCTGGTGGAAGACCGACCTGCCGTTGACGCCGCGGACGGCGGTACGGTCGCCGAGGCCGCGGACGCCGGGCAGGGTCCCGAAGTAGTGATCGAAGGAACGATTCTCCTGCATCAGGACGACGACATGCTCGATGTCTTCCAGCCGGCCGGGGCGGGCGGGCGCGGCGAGGGCCTCGCGCACGCTGAGCGGCAGCGAGGCGAGCACGGCGGCGCCGGCGGCACCGCCGAGCAGCGCGCGGCGGGAGACGTCGGGGGAGGGAGGCATGACGGGGGACTCCTTGGGTCTTTCGCGTCGGGAACCGCTGTGGTCCAGACCCGTTATGTCTAGGAGATCATGGAGTCCCGGACGGGGGCTGCCGGTGAACGCGAGACGAACACCGCCGCCGAACCGCCGCACTCCGCCCGGATCGGGACACAGGGGCCGGCCACCGCTGCGCGCGGGCCGTGGAAGCCCTCGCCACGAGCCCGTTGTCAGTGCCTCGCGATAGCTTCGATCTTGTTCGAGAGGTTGCGCGAGAGGGGCGAATTCGTGGGTGTCGAACGTGCGTTGAGGGTCGTTCTGGTCGATGTCAACGACGAGGTGGTGGCGGCCTGGCGGTCCGCGTTCGCGGACACGCCCGAGGTGGAGATCCGGCGCGGATCCCTGCTCGACGTGGATGTCGACGCGTGGGTGTCCCCCACCAACGCGCGGGGCCGGATGGACGGTGGCGTCGACGCCGTCGTCAAGCGGCACCTCGGCGCGGGGATCCAGGTGAGGGTCCAGCGGGCGATCCGCGACCGGTTCGGCGGGAGCCTGCCGGTGGGCAGCGCGGTGTGCGTCCCGTCCGGGGCGGCCGTACCGCGGTATCTGATCTCGACGCCGACCATGCGGCAGTCCTCGCAGAACGTCAGCGAGACGATGAACGTGGCGCTGGCGTGCGCGGCGGCGTTCCAGGCGGTGCACCTGCAGAACCGGGTGAAGCCCGGCAGCATCAGGTCGGTGGCGCTCGTGGGGATGGGCGCGCAGACGGGCCGGGTGCCGGCGGGAGTGTGCGCCAATCTGATGTGGACGGGGTACGCGCTCTTCCACGACCACGGGTTCACGGATTACGACGAGTTGCGGGCCGCGGTGCTCGGGCAGCTCGACGACATCGAGGGAGCGGGGTCCGCGCGGCGGGTCCGGATCAACGTCCCGCAGCGACCTTCCTTTCGCCACTGACGCGAAGGTTCCGCAGGCCGGCAGCGCACCGGGCGGGGACGCCGACGGCGATCTCACGGCATCCGAATCCGCATCCGCATCCGCACCCGAATCCGAATCCGTACAGCATGGGAGTTCTGTCCTCGTGAACGATGTCGACGTGACGGCCGCCGGCGGCGCGAGTCCCTCCGCCGGGGACCCCCTGGATCTCGCCGGTCTGTTCACCGGGGGCGGTGAGCCGTGGCTTCCGCTGCTGGCTCCGGTGATCGAGGCGCAGCCGGGGGCCGCCGGCTTCATCGGCCCGAAGCGCAGTCCGGAGGTGGTTCCGGTGCGCGAGCTGACGTTTCAGGCCTTGAAGCCTCACCCGCCGCACAAGTGGAAGGTGGTCGCCTTCGGGCAGAACCCGTATCCGCGGGCGGAGAGCGCGACCGGCATCGCGATGTTCGACAACACCTTCAACGACTGGAAGGACAGCCAGTTCGGCCGTGTGGTCAGCATCCGCTGCATCATCAAGGCGGCCGCGATGTGGAAGTACGGCATCGTCAAGAAGACCCCGATCGCCGACGTCCGCGCGCTGCTGAGGAAGGAGGACACGGTCGCGCCGCCGGAGTGGTTCCAGGCGATGCTGACGCAGGGTGTGCTGCTGCTCAACGCCTCTCTCACGGCGAGTGCGGACGGGGCGGTGCCGACGGATCGTCACACCCACTTCTGGCGGCCGGTGGCCGAGCAGATCGTCGAGGAGATCCTCCGGGCGAAGCAGGACGCCGCCGAGGAGGACCGGGGTGTGGTGTTCGCCTGGTGGGGCGCGCACGCCCGGAGCCTGAAGAGGGTCGTCCAGCGACTGGAGAAGAAGTACCCGGAGGTCGAGGTCCGGCACCTCGACCACGCGAACCCGGCCGCCCAGGGTGACATCTTCTGCGACGGCGACCACTTCGCCCAGGTGAACGACGCCCTGGCCGCGGTGGGCGCCGAGCCGGTCGACTGGCTGCCGAGCAAGGGCTGGGACCGGAGGCCGGCGGGCGCGGGCGGTGCGGAGGGCGGTGACGTCGCGGAGCGGATGGGGGCGTTCATCGCCTCGACGATGGAGCTCCATCAGCTCTATCTGGAGCGCCTCACGAGCGTCAAGGACGAGGGCCTCGTCCTCCCGGCCATCACCGGGGTGTTCGACACGCCGCTGATGGACTTCCGCAAGGCCGTCGAGCCGGTGTCGCGGGTGCTCGCCCGGCTGGACCGGCACATCGAGCGGTCGAGCGCGTTCGGCGAGTCGAAGGCCGCCGAGGCGGCGCTCGGAGAGTCCGCGTCCGGGCAGTCCGCCTTCGGCGAGGGTCTCTCCGCCGACGCGATCTCGGCGCTGCACCTCTACACCTGCGAGTCGGCGTTCTACCGCGAGATCAACGCCGTCCTGCGGTCCCCGGACCGGGAGCGGCTGGTCCCCTACCTGCCCTATCTGCGGCTGCTGTTCTCCGCAGTGGAGTCGCTGCCCGCGCAGACCCGGCCGCTGTGGCGCGGTGTGGCACTGGACCTGCGGTCGCAGTATCCGCTGGGGCAGACGGTCACCTGGTGGGGCGTGTCGTCCTGCACGTCCGAGCTGGGCGTGGCCAAGGCGTTCCTCGGGAGCCGCGGTCGGCGGACCCTGTTCGAGGTCACGCCGGCGCGGGCGGTGGCGATCCGGCGGTTCTCCGCGTTCACGGGCGAGGAGGAGTTCATCCTCGCGCCGGGCACCCGGCTGAAGGTGACGGAGGTGAAGGCCGAGCGGGGCGGGCTCTGCACCGTGCGGCTGACCGAGCTGGAGGGTGAGGGCCTGGTGTCCTAGCTCGGACAGAGCCTCGGCCGACACGTCGGCCGAGGCTCTGTGGTGTCCGCAGAACACGCCGGACGATCTCCGTCGTCAACACTTCACACCAGCCCCCGACATAACCCAACTCGGGTTCCTGTTGGGGGCGTTGTGCGTTCAAGGCCTGAATGCGCGACCCCTTGACGCGCCTGGTTCAGACCTTTACTTTTGCCGCTCAGAAAGTGGAACGGCGTTCATGTCCTTGAACCGCCACCGGGTCGACCCGGTAGATCCGGTAGATCCGGTAGATCCGCGGTGGGCGCCGCCGCCCGGCCCCGTCCACCGGCGAACCCTCCCCCACCCGAGAGGACCCCCCACATGCACCGGACCCGTCTGCCACTCACCGTGGCCGCCCTCGCCCTCGCCGCCGGCGGTCTCACCGTCGCCACCGACGCCCCCGCAGAGGCCGCCGCCGGCCGGATCACCGGCCTCGCCGGCAAGTGCGTCGACGTCGCGGGGGCCAACCCCGCGAACGGCACCCCCGTCCAGCTGTACGACTGCAACGACACCGCCGCCCAGACCTGGGACGTGGGCTCCGACGGCACCCTCAAGGCCCTCGGCAAGTGCCTGGACGTGACCTCGGGAGGCACGGCCGACGGAACGACGCTCCAGCTCTGGGAGTGCAACGGCTCCGCCGCACAGCGCTGGACCGTCACCGCGGCCCGCGACATCGTCAACCCGCAGGCCGACAAGTGTCTTGACGCCACGGGCAACAGCTCGGCCAACGGCACCCGGCTGCAGATATGGACGTGCACCGGCGCCGCCAACCAGAAGTGGACGGCGCCCCCGGCCGGTGGCACCGGACCCGCCCCCGGCGGGAACATGGCGGTCGCGCCGTACCTCTACAACGGCTGGGGCAGCCCGCCGAGCCCGACCACCGTCATGAACGCCACCGGCGTCAAGTGGTTCACGCTCGCCTTCGTCCTCAGCAACGGCTACTGCAACCCGCAGTGGGACGGGGGCCGCCCCCTCGTCGGCGGCGTCGACCAGCAGACGGTGAACACGGTCAGGGCGGCCGGCGGCGACGTCATACCGTCCTTCGGCGGCTGGAGCGGCAACAAGCTGGAGAGCTCCTGCTCCAGCGCGGGCGAACTCGCCGCCGCGTACCAGAAGGTCATCAACGCGTACGGCCTCAAGGCGATCGACATCGACATCGAGGCCGCCGCCTACGACAGCCCCACCGTCCAGCAGCGCACGGTCGACGCCCTCAGGACGGTCAAGGCGAACAACCCGGGCCTGAAGGTGTACGTCACCTTCGGGACCGGCCAGAACGGCCCCGACACCAGCCTCGTCAACCGGGCCGCGGCGGCCGGCCTCACGGTCGACAGTTGGACCGTCATGCCGTTCAACTTCGGCGGCAACGGACAGAACATGGGCACCCTGACCGTCCGCGCGGCCGAGGGACTCAAGACCGCGGTGAAGAACGCGTACGGCTACAGCGACGACCAGGCCTACCGCCACACCGGCATCTCCTCGATGAACGGCGTCACGGACGTGGGCGAGACCATCACCCAGGCCGACTTCCGCACGATCCTCGCCTACGCGCAGCAGCGGCACCTGGCCCGGCTGACCTTCTGGTCCGTCAACCGCGACCGTCCCTGCACCGGCGGCGGCGCCGACACCTGCTCCGGGATCGGTCAGCAGGCCTGGGAGTTCACCCGGATCCTCGCGGCCTACAACGGCTGACCCGAGGCCCGAGGCCGGAGGCCCAAGGCCGGAGGCCCAAGGCCCGAGGCCCAAGGCCCGAGGCCGGAGCCCCGAGGCCGGAGCCCCGAGGCCAGAAGCCCACAGGCCCACGGGCCCACGGCCCTTCGTACGTCTCCTCCCGTCCCCACCAAGGAGCCCCATGTCCACCCCCGTCTCCCCACCGCGGAGCGCCGCACCCCGGCGCCCCGCCCGTGCCCGCCCACGGCCCCGGCGCCTCGCGGCGGTCCTGGCCACCGGCGCGGTGCTCTGCTCGGCGCTCGTCGCCCTCTCCCCCGGATCCACCGCCTCCGCCGTCTCCCCCTCAGGAGCCGGGGCCGCGGCCGCGGCCGAGATCCCCACCGGCACCGTCACCGTCGTGAACGCCGGCAGCGGGAAGTGCCTGGACGCCCGCGCCGCCTCGACCGTCAACGGCACCGCCGTCCAGCAGTACGCGTGCAACGGCACCACCGCCCAGCAGTGGACCGTCGCACCGACCTCGGACGGCCACGTCCGGATCGGCGCCCGCACCGACCCCGCCCAGGTCGTCGACGTCAGCGACGTCTCCACCGCCGACAACGCCGCCGTCCACCTGTGGACCTACGGCGGAGGCCTCAACCAGCAGTGGCGGGCCGTAGACGAGGGAGGCGGCGCCTTCCACCTCGTCAACCGCAACAGCGGGAAGTGCCTCGACGTCCCCGCCGCGTCCACCGCCGACAGCGTGCGGCTCGTCCAGTACGCCTGCAACGGCACGGCCGCCCAGCGCTTCCGGGTCACACCGGTCGGCACCGCGCCCGGCGAGGTCGACCTCGGGCCGAACGTCCTCGTCCTCGACCCGTCGATGCCCTCGGCGACCGTGCAGGGCCGGCTGAACACGATCTTCCAGCGCCAGGAGACCAACCAGTTCGGTTCGGAGCGGTACGCCGTCCTGTTCAAGCCGGGCACGTACAACAACGATGTCAACGTCGGCTTCTACACCCAGGTCCTCGGGCTGGGCCAGTCGCCCGACTCCGTGACGATCAACGGCGCCGTGCACGTGGAGGCCGACTGGTTCCCGCCGCAGAACGCGACCCAGAACTTCTGGCGCGGCGCCGAGAACCTCTCCGTCACCCCGACCGGCGGCACCGACCGCTGGGCCGTGTCCCAGGCCTCGGCGTACCGCCGGATGCACGTCCGCGGCAACCTCGAACTGAGCGACGGCGGCTGGTCCAGCGGCGGATTCATGGCCGACACCAAGATCGACGGCCAGGTCCGCTCCGGCACCCAGCAGCAGTGGCTGACCCGCAACTCCCAGCTCGGCTCCTGGACGGGGTCGAACTGGAACATGGTCTTCGTCGGCAGCCAGGGCGTGCCCGGCACCAGCTTCCCCAACCCGCCCTACACCACCGTGGACCGCTCCCCCGTCGTCCGCGAGAAGCCCTTCCTCACCGTGGACGCCGCCGGCGCGTACGAGGTCGTCGTGCCCGCCCCGCGCACCGACTCCACGGGCACCACGTGGGCGGCCGGCGGCACCCCCGCCGCGACCCGACTGCCCATCGACCGCTTCCACATCGTGAAGCCGGGCGCGACCGCGGCCCAGATCAACGCCGCCCTCGCCGCGGGCAAGGACCTCCTGGTCACCCCCGGCGTGTACCACCTCGGCGAGACCCTCCGGGTCACCCGCCCCGGCACCGTGGTCCTCGGCCTCGGCCTCGCCACCTTCGTCCCCGACAACGGCATCACCGCGATGACCGTCGCGGACGTCGACGGGGTCAAGATCGCGGGTGTCCTCTTCGACGCCGGTACGGTCAACTCGCCGACCCTCCTCGAGCTCGGTCCCGCCGGAGCGTCCGCGTCCCACGCGGCCGACCCGACCTCGCTCCACGACGTGTACTTCCGCGTCGGCGGCGCGGCCGTCGGCAAGGCCACCACCAGCCTGGTCGTCAACAGCGACCACGTCATCGGCGACCACCTGTGGGTCTGGCGCGCGGACCACGGCACGGGCGTCGGCTGGAACACCAACACGGCCGACACCGGCCTCGTCGTCAACGGCGACGACGTCACCATGTACGGCCTGTTCGTCGAGCACTACCAGAAGCACCAGACCGTCTGGAACGGCAACCGCGGCCGGACGTACTTCTACCAGAACGAGATGCCGTACGACCCGCCCAACCAGGCCGCCTGGATGAACGGTTCGACCCAGGGCTACGCCGCCTACAAGGTCGCCGACTCGGTCACCAGCCACCAGGCGTACGGGCTCGGCAGCTACTGCTACTTCAACGTCGATCCCGGCGTCACCGCTGAGCACGCCATCGAGGCGCCGAACCGTCCCGACGTGCGCTTCCGGAACATGGTGACCGTCTCCCTCGGCGGGACCGGCACGATCCGGCACGTCGTCAACGACCGCGGCGGGCCGTCCAACTCCTCCACCAACGTGGCGAACCTGGTGAGCTACCCATGACCCGACACCTGATGCGGCTCCTCGGCCTGATGGCGCTCGTCCTCGGCCTCGGTGCCGTCGGACCCGCCCAGGCCGCCCCGGACGCACCCGACTTCCGGGTGATCGCGTTCTACAACGGCACCTGGGACGCGGCCCACATCGACTTCGTGAAGGAGGCCAACGACTGGTTCCCCCGGACGGCGGCCGCCCAGAACTTCTCCTACACGGCGACCACCGACTGGAACCTGCTCGCCAACGGCGGTGTGGACGCGTACGACGTCGTCCTCTTCCTCGACGACGCCCCGCAGAGCGCCGCCCAACGCGCCGGTTTCGAGCGGTACATGCGCAACGGCGGCGGCTGGCTCGGCTTCCACGTCTCGGCGTTCACGACGAACGCCGCCGGCTGGAACTGGTACTACAACCAGTTCCTGGGCAGCGGGAACTTCCGCTCCAACACCTGGGGACCCACCACCGCCGTCGTCCGGACGGAGAACGGCTCCCACCCGGCCGCGGCCGGGCTGCCCACGACATGGACCTCCGCCGTCAGCGAGTGGTACAGCTGGTCGAACAACCTGCGGTCCAACCCGTCGATCAAGGTGCTCGCCTCGGTCGATCCGGCCTCCTTCCCGCTGGGCACCGACCCGAACCAGTCCTGGTACAGCGGTGACTACCCGCTCGTCTGGACCAACACGCAATACCGCATGCTGTACGCGAACTTCGGCCACAACGCCATGAACTACTCCACCGGCGCCCGGCTCTCCTCCACCTTCGCCAGCCCCACCCAGAACCGTCTCCTCCTCGACGGCCTCCGGTGGCTGGCGGGTGCCGGCACCACCCCGCCCGGTCCCTTCCCCGGGGACTCCTGGTACACCCTCGCCGCCGAGGCGAACGGCCTGTGCGTCGACGTCAGGGCGGCGGGCACGGCCAACGGCACGCCCGTCCAGCAGTACACCTGCAACGGCACCCAGGCCCAGCAGTTCCGCTTCACCCCGACGGCCGACGGCTACACCCGCATCGGTGTCCGTACCGCTCCCCAGCAGTCCGTCGACGTCACGGACCGGTCGACGGCCGACGGGGCGCCGCTGCAGCTGTGGGCCTACGGCGGCGGCACCAACCAGCAGTGGCTGCCGGTGGCCGAGCCCTCCGGCCGGTACCGCCTCGTCGCCCGCCACAGCGGCAAGTGCCTCGCCACGACGGGCACGAACGCGGTCGGCGTCGTCCTCGTCCAACGGCCCTGCGACGGGTCCCCCGCGCAGAGCTTCCGCCCCACCGCGATGCCCTGACGGTCCCGCAGGACGCCACGCCGCGGCCCCCGGGCACGACCCGTGCCCGGGGGCCGCGGCACGGGCCGTGGCACCGGGGCCGTCCGACACCGCACCCCCGTCCACCGGCGCCTTCCGACACCGCACCCCCGGCCCCGGAACCTTCCGACACCGCCACCCCGGCCACCGGGGCACTCCGGCACCGCCGCCGCCCCCCGGGCGGCGGTATCGGCATGCGCGCCCGGCGGCCCGGACCGATCATCCGTACATGGCAGGTACTCCCCCACGCCCCGGGCCGACCGGCGCCGCCGGCACACCGGCGCCCCGTCAGAAGTGCGCGCCCTCACCCCTGTCGGCCGCGGGTTCGCTAGTCTTCCTCGGCCGGACCTCCCGAAGCACGCCCCGCGTTTCCGCTCGACCCGCAGCAGGGAGCCAGATGGGCCGCCGCCTGAGCCTTCGATGCCGTGCCGTCCTCGTCGCCACGGTGTTCGCCACCGTGACGGCGGCGAGCACGCCCGGAGTGCCGCCGCTGTCGGGGGCCCTCGCATCGGCCGCCACGCCGGCCCCCGGCCCGCGGGCCGTCTCCGCCGGGCCGCTCGCGCCGGACGTCGGCACCCGGTCGGCCGCGGACACCGCGTCCGCCCTCTTCGACCCCGCGCCCGCCCGGGCGAGTCTGGAGCGCCTGCTGCCCTCCCGGGCGGCGCAGTTCACCCTGGTCCCCGTCGAGGAGCCCGCCTCGGGCGACTACTTCGAGGTCTCGGGAGCGGCCGGGGCGATCGTCGTGCGGGGCACCTCGCCCGCCACGCTCCTCACCGGTGTCGGCTGGTACCTGGAGCGGGTCGCCGGGGTCGACCTGGGATGGCCCGGCTCCAGCGTCGGCCGGCTGCCCGGCACCCTCCCCGCGGTCGACGCGCCCCTCACCCGGTCGGCCGCCGTGCCCCACCGCTACGCCCTCAACGACACCGACGAGGGGTACTCCGGCGCCTACCGCGACTTCGCCTCCTACCAGCACGACATCGACCTGATGGCGCTGCACGGCGTGAACGAGGTGTTCGTCCCGACGGGGGCCGAATACCCGTATTACCGGGCGCTCCAGGAGTTCGGCTACAGCGCGGCGGAGCTGCGCGCCTGGATCCCCGCCCCGGCCCATCAGGCGTGGTGGCTCCTGCAGAACCTGTCGGGGTTCGGCGGGCCGGTCTCCGAACAGCTCGTCGAGGCCCGGGCCACGCTGGGCGGACGGATCGCGGACCACCTCCGCTCGCTCGGGATGACGCCCGTGCTGCCGGGCTTCTTCGGGACCGTGCCGGCGGGCTTCGCCTCGCGCAACGAGGGCGCGGTCACCGTTCCGCAGGGCAAGTGGGTGGGCTTCGACCGGCCTGACTGGCTGGATCCGAACGGTCCCGTCTTCGCCCGGCTCGCCGCCGCCTTCTACCGCTTCCAGCAGGAGCGGTTCGGCGACAGCGACATGTTCAAGATGGACCTGCTGCACGAGGGCGGGATCGCGGGCGCCGTCGACGTCGCGGCGGCCGCCGGTGCCGTCCAGCGGGCGCTGGACACCGCGCGTCCCGGCGCCACCTGGGTCATGCTCGGCTGGCAGAACAACCCCGGCGACGCCCTCCTGAGCGGTGTCGACCGCCGCCGGGTCCTGATCGTCGACGGCCTCTCCGACCGGTACGACGGGCTCGACCGCGAGGCCCGGTGGGGCGGCACGCCGTACGCCTTCGGCACGATCCCCAACTTCGGCGGCCACACCAGCATCGGCGCCAACACCGGCGCGTGGGTGGACCGCTTCCACGCCTGGCTCGGCAAGCGGGACAGCGCGCTGCGCGGCATCGCATACCTCCCCGAGGCCACCGGCGCGAGCCCCGCGGCGTTCGACCTCTTCACCGAACTCGCCTGGCAGGCCACTCCGATCGACCGGAAGAGCTGGTTCGCCGACTACGCCGCACGACGCTACGGCGGTACGGATCCCCACGCGGCGGCCGCGTGGGAGCAGCTGCGCCTCGGCCCGTACAGCATGGCGTCCGGGACCTGGAGCGAGCCTCAGGACAGCCTCTTCGCCGCCCGGCCGGGTCTGACGGCGGCCACCGCCGCGAAATGGAGCCCGAAGGCCATGCGGTACGACGCCGCGACCGTCGAGCGGGCGCTCGCGGAACTGCTCCAGGTGGCGCCCCGGCTGCGGACCACGGACGCGTACCGCTTCGACCTCGTGGACGTGGCACGTCAGGCGCTCACCAATCGCGGCCGGGTCCTGCTGCCGCGCATCAAGGCCGCGTACGAGGCCCGGGACCTGACGGGGTTCCGGGCGCTGGTGCGGGATTGGCAGGCGCACCAGGAGCTGCTCGGGCGGCTCGTCGGCTCCGACCGGCGGTTCCTGATCGGCCCCTGGCTGGCCGACGCGCGCTCCTGGGGCGCCGACCAGGAGGAACGGGACCGGCTGGAGTACGACGCCCGCTCGATCCTCACCACCTGGGCCGACAGGGGGCCGAGCGAGACGGCTGGTCTGCACGACTACGCCAACCGTGAATGGTCCGGCCTCGTCCAGGACGTCTACGCGCCGCGATGGACCGCCTACTTCGCGGGGCTCGACCGTGCGCTGGTGGCCGGCACCGCGCCGGTCGCCGTCGACTGGTTCGCGCGCGACGACGCCTGGGCGCGCGGCCACCAGCGCTACCCGACGACGCCCACGGGCGACCCCTTCGCCCTGGCGGACGAGGTGCGGGCGGCCCTGGCGACATGACCGGGAACCGATGAGGGAGAAACCGTGACGGACGACGTCTGGCCGATGGTGCACGCCGAGCGGGCGGCGCTGATCGGCGACCTGACGCACCTCGAGGACGAGCGGTGGCGGCAGCCGTCGCTCTGCGACGGATGGACGGTGCACGACGTGCTCGCCCACTTGGTCGACAACGCCCGCGCGACACGCCTCGGCTTCCTCAAGGAGATGGTGGTCACGCGGTTCGACTTCGACCGGCAGAACACCCGCGGGGTGGAACGCGAGCGCGGGACCACTCCGCAGGAGACCCTGGAGCGGTTCCGCCGGGTGGCGTCGAGGACATCGGCGCCCCCCGCGCCGCTGGACAGCCGGCTCGTCGAGGAGATCGTCCACGGGGAGGACATCCGTCGGCCCCTGGGACTCACCCGCTCCTACCCGCCGCGGGCCGTCGTCCGGGCCCTCCGGCTCCAGGCGCGCACCCCGGTGTCGTTCGGCGGAGCGAAGGAACTCCTCTCCCGGGTCCGGATCACGGCGACGGACACGGACCTCACGATCGGAACCGGGCCGGAGGCCGAGGGCCCCGCGCTGTCCCTGCTCCTCGCGGTGACGGGGCGCACGGCGGTGCTCTCCGACCTCCGTGGTCCGGGGGTGGCCGTGCTGTCGGCGGGCGGCTGATCCGGCGGGCGCCCGAGGGCTGGCGGGCACCGTACGGTCACCCGGAATCCGCCTCCAATACCGTCCCCAACCAGCCACGCGCAAGGTGTCGACCGGAGAATCCTGGCCGACGCACTAGACTGGCGGGCTGTTTGGCGTCGGAACGGAACAACCCGGGCAGACCCGGGCTCCACCCGACGACCCGGACGTTGCCGGGAACGAGACGCGAGGTCCGATGGCAGCCACACCAGAGCACGGTGACACCACTCTGCTCCACGACGGGGATCCGTGGGCGGAGGAGCCCGGGAAGTCCGCCCGGTTCTCCGCCGGGCCCGCCGCCCCGGTGCGCACCCTCGTCGACATCTTCGAGGCCTCGGTACGGGCCTACCCCGACGAGCTCGCCCTGGACGACGGCACCACCCGGCTGACCTACCGGGCGCTGGCCGCGGAGGTCGAACGCCGGAGGCGCGCGCTCGCGGCCGCCGGTGTGGGGCTCGGCGACCGGGTCGGCGTCCGGGTGCCGTCCGGGACGAACGAGCTGTACGCGGCCGTCCTCGCCGTCCTCGCCGCCGGAGCCGCCTATGTGCCGGTCGACGCCGAGGACCCGGACGAGCGGGCCGAGCTGGTCTTCGGCGAGGCCGGTGTGCGGGCCGTGGTCGGCGCCGAGCAGCGGATCGACGTCACCGGGCGGGAGGGCGACGGTGCCGCCTCCGCGCGCCCCGGGCCCGAACACGACGCGTGGATCATCTTCACCTCGGGCTCCACGGGCAAGCCCAAGGGTGTCGCCGTCAGTCACCGCAGCGCCGCCGCGTTCGTGGACGCCGAGGCCGCGCTGTTCCTCGCCGACGAGCCGATCGGACCCGGCGACCGGGTCATGGCGGGCCTCTCCGTCGCCTTCGACGCCTCCTGCGAGGAGATGTGGCTGGCCTGGCGCTACGGCGCCTGCCTGGTGCCCGTCCCCCGGTCGCAGGTGCGCAGCGGCGCCGACCTCGGCCCCTGGCTGGTGGAGCAGGAGATCACCGTGGTCTCCACCGTGCCGACCCTCGCCGCGCTCTGGGACCCGGAGACCCTCGACGAGGTCCGGCTGCTGATCTTCGGCGGCGAGGCCTGCCCGCCCGAGCTGACCCAGCGCCTGGTCACCGAGGGCCGTGAGGTGTGGAACACGTACGGCCCCACCGAGGCGACCGTCGTCGCCTGCGCCTCCCTGCTGACCGGTGAGGAGCCGATCAGGATCGGTCTCCCGCTGAACGGCTGGGAGCTGGCCGTGGTCGACGAGTCCGGCGAGCCGGTGCCGATGGGCGGTAGCGGCCAGCTGGTGATCGGCGGCGTCGGTCTCGCCCGCTACCTCGACCCCGAGAAGGACGCGGAGAAGTACGCCCCGCTGGAGTCCCTCGGCTGGGAGCGCGCGTACCGCAGCGGCGACCTCGTCCGTGCCGAGGCGGAGGGCCTGGTCTTCCTCGGCCGCGGCGACGAGCAGATCAAGCTCGGCGGCCGCCGCATCGAACTGGGCGAGGTGGACTCCGCCCTCCAGGGCCTGCCCGGTGTCGCCGGCGCCGCGGCCGCAGTCCGTACCGCGCGCAGCGGCAACCAGCTGCTCGTCGGCTATCTCGTGACGCAGGAGGGCTGGGACCACGCGGCGGCGGTCGAGCGGCTGCGCGCCGAGCTGCCCGCGGCCCTGGTGCCGCTCCTCGCGCCCGTCGCCGAGCTGCCCACCCGTACGTCGGGCAAGGTGGACCGGGACGCGCTGCCGTGGCCGCTGCCCGATCTGGAGACCACCGGCCCCTCCGAGCAGCTGTACGGCACCGAGGCCTGGCTCGCCGAGCAGTGGAGCGAGACCCTCGGTGTGGCCGTCACGGGCGCCGCCGACGACTTCTTCGCGATCGGCGGCAACAGCCTCGCCGCCGCCCAGCTCACCACCCGGCTGCGCACCCGCTATCCGAGCGCGGCCGTCGTCGACATCTACCAGCAGCCCACCCTGCGCAAGCTGGCCCGGCGCCTGGAGAAGTCCGTCCAGGACGACGGGGCCGTACGGACGATTCCGCCGGTGCCGTTCCGGGCCGGGCTCCTGCAGACCGTCCTGCTGCTTCCGCTGTTCACCGTGATCGGGCTCCGCTGGACGGTGGCGCTGCTCGCCCTGGGCAACGTCCTGCACCGGTTCGGGGCCTATCCGTGGGCGCCGACCGCCTCGTGGTGGGTGGTGGCCGCCGGCGCGGCGCTGCTGTTCAGTCCGCCAGGCCGGCTCGCGATCGCCGCGGGCGGCGCACGGCTGCTGCTGCGGGGGGTGAAGGCCGGACGCCATCCGCGCGGCGGCAGCGTCCATCTGCGGCTGTGGACGGCCGAGCGGCTGGCCGAGTTCGTCGGTGCGACCTCGCTCACCGGATCCTGGCTGGAGCGGTACGCGCGGGCGCTCGGCGCCAAGGTGGGCCCGGACGTGGACCTCCACTCGCTGCCGCCGGTCACGGGCATGCTCAAGCTCGGCCGCGGCTGCGCCGTGGAGTCCGAGGTGGACCTCTCCGGCTACTGGCTGGACGGCGACCGGCTGGAGATCGGCCCGGTGAAGGTCGGCGCGGGGGCCGTGGTCGGCACCCGCAGCCTGCTGTTCCCGGGGGCGCGGGTCGGCAAGCGGGCCGAGGTGGCCCCCGGCTCCGCCGTGGCGGGACAGATCCCGACCGGGCAGCGCTGGGCCGGTGCGCCCGCGGGCAAGCTCGGCAAGGCCAAGCGGAACTGGCCCAAGGAGCGGCCGGCGCGGCCGCTCCACTGGCGGGCCGTCTACGGGGCGACCGGCTTCCTCCTCACGGCTCTGCCGGTGCTCGCCGCCCTGCCCGCGCTGCTCGTGGTGAGCCGCTTCGTGCCCGCCGACGCCGGGCTCGCCGAGGCGCTGCGGGGTGCGCTGCTCGCCGTGGTGCCCGGGGCCCTCGCCTACGGGTTCGCGTACGCCACGCTGGTGCTCGTCTCGGTTCGGCTGCTCAGCCTCGGGCTGCGGACCGGCAGCCATCCGACGCACAGCCGGGTCGCCTGGCAGGCGTGGACCGTCACACAGCTGATGGACCTGGCGCGGGAGACGCTGTTCCCGCTGTACGCCGGGCTGATCACCCCGGTCTGGCTGCGGCTGCTCGGGATGAAGATCGGCCGGGGCGCCGAGGTGTCCACGGTGCTCGCGCTGCCGAGCCTCACCACGGTCGGCGAGGGCGCGTTCCTCGCCGACGACACCCTGACCGCCCCGTACGAGCTGGGCGGCGGCTGGGTGCGGATCGGGCACTCCGAGATCGGCCGCCGGGCGTTCCTGGGCAACTCCGGCATGACCGCGCCGGGCCGCACGGTGCCGGACGACGGGCTGGTCGGGGTGCTGTCGGCGACGCCGAAGAAGGCGAAGAAGGGCAGCTCGTACCTGGGCCTGCCCCCGGTCAGGCTGCCGCGGTCCGCGTCCGACTCCGACCGGAGCCGGACGTACGACCCGCCCGCGCGGCTGCTGTGGGCGCGCGGCCTGGTGGAGCTCTTCCGGCTGCTCCCGGTGTTCTCCTCGGCCGCCCTCGCCGTCCTGACCGTGGCTGCCCTGTGCGCCCTGGCCACGGCGACCGGTCTGGGGGTCTGGGGCACGGCGCTGCTGTCCGGGGCGGTCCTGCTCGCCGCCGGCGCGGCCGCGTGCCTGGTCTCGGTGGCCGCGAAGTGGCTGCTCGTGGGCCGGCACCGGACGGGCGAGCACCCGCTCTGGTCCGGCTTCGTGTGGCGCAACGAGCTGGCCGACACGTTCGTCGAGGTCCTCGCCGTGCCGTGGCTGGTCGGATCGGTGCCGGGGACGCCGCTGCTCAACCTGTGGCTGCGCGCGCTCGGTGCCCGGGTGGGCCGGGGCGTGTGGTGCGAGAGCTACTGGCTGCCCGAGACGGACCTGGTCGTCCTCGGTGACGCGGTCAGCGTGAACCGCGGCTGTGTCTTGCAGACTCACCTCTTCCACGACCGGATCTTGAGGACGGATACTGTGGTCCTCCGCGAGGGCGCCACCCTGGGCCCGGGCGGAATCGTCCTGCCCGGCAGTTCGGTCGGGGCCCGCAGCACGCTGGGTCCCGCCTCTCTCGTGATGGCCGGGGAATCCGTCCCCGCCGACACCCGCTGGCTGGGCAATCCGATCGAGGCGTGGCGGGCCTGAACGGGCAGCACGAGCACAGCACAGGGCAGGGAGCGGGAGCAGCAGTGAGCGGCGAGCGGACAACGGCACAGGACCCGTACTTCCCGGACCACGGCGACTCCCGTTACCGCGTGCATCGGTACGAACTCGCTCTGGAGTACCGTCCCGGCCCCAACCGGCTGGCCGGGACGGCGCGGCTCAGCGCCATCGCAGGCCGGGCACCGCTCACCGAGTTCCATCTGAACCTCTCCGAGTTCAAGGTCGGCCGGATCCTGGTGAACGGCCGTGCGCCGCACTACGCCCACCGCGGCGGCAAGCTCCGCGTCCGGCCGGCCAAGCCGCTGTCCGCGGGCGCGGCGTTCACCGTGGAGGTGCACTACGCGGGCAACCCCAAGCCGGTGCGCAGCCCGTGGGGCGGGCTCGGCTGGGAGGAGCTGACCGACGGTGCGCTGGTCGCGAGCCAGCCCGTCGGCGCCCCCTCCTGGTACCCGTGCAACGACCGGCCCGCCGACAAGGCCTCGTACCAGATCTCGGTCAACACGCCCTCCGCGTACACCGTGGTGGCGGGCGGCCGGCTGCTCACCCGTACGACCAAGGCCAGCACGACGACCTGGGTGTACGAGCAGTCCGCGCCGACGTCCAGCTATCTGGTCGGGCTCTCCATCGGCATGCACCAGACGGTGCTGCTCGGGGACCCCGGGCTCGGCGGGGTGCCGCAGAGCGCCCACGTCCCGGCGCATCTGCTGTCCCGCTTCTCGCGTGACTTCGCCCGGCAGCCCGCGATGATGCAGCTGTTCGAGGAGCTCTTCGGGCCGTATCCGTTCGGCGAGTACGCGGTGGTCGTCGCCGACGAGGAGCTCGACGTTCCGGTGGAGGCCCAGGGGCTGTCCCTCTTCGGCGCCAACCACGTCGACGGCGCGCGCGGTTCGGAGCGTCTCGTCGCGCACGAGCTGGCGCACCAGTGGTTCGGCAACAGCGTGACCATCGGCGACTGGCGGCACATCTGGCTGAACGAGGGCCTGGCCAAGTACGCCGAGTGGCTCTGGTCGGAGCGCTCCGGCGGCCGCACCGCGCAGGAGCTCGCGGCGACCGCGTACCGGCTGCTCGCCACGCAGCCGCAGGACCTGAAGCTCGCCGACCCCGGGCGCAAGCTGATGTTCGACGACCGGCTGTACGAGCGCGGCGGGCTCACCGTGCACGCGATCCGCTGCGCCCTGGGCGACGGCGCCTTCTTCCGCATGCTGCGCGACTGGGCGACGGTGCACCGCCACGGCGTGGTGACCACGGCGACCTTCACGGCCCATGTGTCCCGCTACGCGACGGAGCCGGTCGACGGCCTGCTCAGGGCCTGGCTGCAGCAGCCGTCCCTGCCGCCCCTCCCGTCCCCCCACGGCTCCCCGGCCATACCGGAGCGGCCCGCGTATCCGCCCACGAACGGCGGCCCCGGGGGCCTGGGCAGGGCCTCCGCGTAGCGCACCGGGCTGAAGGGGCGAGCCGTGGCTCGGGTGACGTCACGTCACCGGGATTCCGTGCAACGGAAGTTCGCGTCTCCGTACAACCACTCGAACGGATCATGAGTCTGACCGGACACACTGATCTCACTCGGGGGAACCGTGAACCACCGCATGTCCGGGCGCCGGCTCGCCGCCGCCCTCCTCACCCTGACCACGGTCACCGCCGTGACGGGGACGCTCGTCACCGCCCCGGCCGTCGCCGCGCCCGCCGCCTCCGCCGACGGGCGGTGCGTGCCGACCGCCCCCGGCCTGCTGCCCGCCGCGGCCGAGATCGTCTCCACCGGCTCCTTCGGGTACGTCACGACCTGCACGGACGAGAACGGCACCGCCGCCCTGGAGTGGCACAGGAACGACGGCACGGTGTCGCTCCTGGGCGGGCCGAACGGCTACGACTCGGTCTCCGACTACATCGTGACGGGCGACGGCAGCAGGTTCGTCGCGTACGACCCGACGACCTCCACCTACGTCAACCACAACGCCGGCACCTTCGGCGCCGGCGCCGAGGTCGTGGGCGTGGCCGGCTCCGTCCTGTACGTGAGCGTGCCCACGACCGGCGTGGGCCGGGAGCTGTGGCAGCTGGAGAACGCGAACGGCGTCGTCCGGAAGACGAAGCTCTCGAACACCTACCGCGACGAGACCGAGACCGCCCACAAGGTCGTCGCCGCGGGCAGGGGCGCGGACGGCAGGCCCACGGTGCTGATCCTCGGCAAGGGGCTCCGCGGCACCATCGGGGAGCCCAGCCCGTACGCCTGGGAGGCAAGGGTCCCCGTGACCACCGGCACCCCCATTCTCCAGGAGTGGACCGGAGGCGCCGGGAACTGGGACGCGGCTGCGACGGGCGCGCTCACTCCGAAGTACCGCGCCTGGATCCAGGGCGGCACGGCCGGCGGCCAGGAACTGGTCGTCCGCGGCTCGGGGCTCGCCAAGAGCATTCCGCTCGGCGACATCCCGGGGCAGCCGGTCCTCGCCGGGATCGTCGGTGACACGGCCCTGTACGCGGCACGGCGCGACCCGTTCGCCGGGCCGGACGTCCTGACGCCGCTCTACGCGCGGAACGTCGTCACGGGCGCCGCGCCCGCCAAGCTCCTGGTGAACTACTCCTCCGTCGCCCACTCCCCCGACGGCAGCCTGCTGGTGCGGGGTGCGACGACGGAATCGGACGGCCTGTTCCGGATCACCGAGGGCCCCGGCGGCACGCCGACGGTCACCCCCGTCGCCGACACCGGCCGGGTGCTCGGCGTCAAGGTGACGGAATCCAAGGTCCCGGCGGCGGTCGACCTGGAGAAGCCGGTCGCCACGGCGATGGAGTGGACGCTGTCGCGCGGCAACGCCCGCGTCGACCTGACCCTGACTCACCAGCGGTCGGGCAGGAAGCTGGTGACGCGCCTGACGGAGTCCGGAGCACCCGCCCGCTTCGCCTTCTCGTGGAACGGGCTCCTGAACGGGGCGAGCGCCCCGAACGGCGCCTACTCCTGGCAGCTGACCGCCACCCCGCTCGACGGCGTCGGCACTCCCGCCACGGCCTCCGGCGCCTTCACCGTGTCCCGCCGGGCCAACCCCCACGACTTCACCGACAACGGCTCCGGTGACCTCCTCGCCCGTGACTCCGCCGGCGTGCTGTGGAGCGACGACCTCTTCGACTGGCCGGTGGACGGGCAGACGAAGCCTGCCAAGCGGACGAGGATCGGCCAGGGCTGGAACACGTACAAGCAGATCGAGGCCGCCGGGAACATCGGCGGCGCCGCGAACGGCGATCTGGTCGCCCTCGACGGCACCGGAACGCTGTGGCACTACCTGGGCAAGGGGGACGGCACCTTCACCGCCCGCTACCGGATCGGCGGCGGCTGGGGCGGGTACACCAGGCTCGCCGGCGGCTCCGACCTCGCGGCGGACGGCAGGGCGGACCTCTTCGCCGTCGACACCGCGGGGTCCCTGTGGTTCTACCGCGGCACCGGCGACGCGGCGAAGCCGTACGCGCCCCGGATCCGGATGGGCGGCGGCTGGGGCGTCTACAACCAGCTGACCGCCGTCGGCGACATCGCCGGCGACAAGGGCGGCGATCTCGTCGCCCGCGACAAGGACGGCGTCCTCTGGCTCTACCCGAGCAACGGCTACACCTACTCCCCCCGCGTCCGCGTGGGCGGCGGCTGGGGCGTCTTCAGCCAGCTCGTCGGGGCCGGCGACGTGACCGGCGACGGCCGCCCGGACCTGATCGCGTACGGCGCCGCCGGCACGTACGTCTACCGCTCGACGGGCTCCGCCACGGCCCCGTTCAGCCGCCAGACGACCTCGCTGTACGCGGGCGAGGGCAGCAGGTTCGATCACATCGCGTAGGCGGCCACGGCACCGGGTGCTCCGGTCGAGCACCCGGTGCGCCCGGGCCGGACCCGTGAGGAAGCCGGCCGCGGGCGGGGGTCAGGCCTCGCGGGCGCCCTCGTACATGGCCTCGACGACATCGGCGTACTGCCGCTCCACGACGGGCCGCTTGACCTTCAGGCTCGGGGTGAGTTCGCCGTGCTCGATGTCGAGGTCACGGGGCAGGACCGCGAACTTCTTGATCGTCTGCCAGCGCTGCAGGTCGCCGTTCACGCGCTGGACGAAGCCGTCGATCAGCGCGTGCGCCTCCGGCGAGGAGGCCACCTCCGCGTAGCTCCGCCCGTCGAGGCCCTGCGAGGCCGCCCAGGGCATGATCACGCTCTCCTCGACCGTGATCAGAGCGGTGCAGTAGTTGCGGTTGTTGCCGATGACCAGGATGTTGCTTGCGTACGGGCAGACGGCCTTGAAGCGGCTCTCGATCTCCGTGGGCGCGATGTACTTGCCGCCCGAGGTCTTGAACAGGTCCTTCTTGCGGTCGGTGATCCGGACGAAGCCGTCCTTGTCGATCTCGCCGATGTCGCCGGTGTGGAACCAGCCGTCGCTCTCCAGCACTTCGGCGGTCTTCTCGGGGAGGTTGTGGTACCCGCGCATGACGCCGGGCCCCTTCAGGAGAATCTCCCCGTCCTCGGCGATGCGCACCTCGGTGCCGGGCAGGGGCCTGCCGACCGTGCCCACCCGGAAGTCCTCGGCGGGGTTGACCGTGACGGCGGCGCTGGTCTCCGTCAGGCCGTAGCCCTCCAGTACGGGCACGCCCGCGCCGGCGAAGAAGTAACCGATGTCGGAGGCGAGTGCGGCACTGCCCGAGGCGCTGCCGCGGAGTTCGCCGCCGAAGGCCGCCCGGATCCTGCCGTACACGAGCCGGTCGGCGACGGCGTGCTGCACGGAGAGCCACAGGGGCAGCGTGCGCCGTCCCGTCGCCACCGTCGTCTCCTGCCCGGTCCTGGCGTAGTCGCGGGCGACCTGCGCCGCCCACAGGAAGATCTTGTGCTTCACGCCGCCCTCGGCCTTCGACCTGGCCGCGATGCCGTTGTAGACCTTCTCGAAGATCCTCGGTGCGGACGCCATCACGGTGGGCCGGACGGCGGGCAGGTTGGTGATGATCCGGTCGATGCGGCCGTCCACCGCGATCACGCTGCCGGTCTTCACCTGACCGGCGATCAGGGCGTTGCCGAAGACATGGGACAGCGGCAGCCACAGGAACTGCACGTCGTCGGGGAGCAGCAGCCCGCTGACCTCCTGCGCGACGGCCTGGTAGGACCAGCAGTCGTGCACCAGACGCACGCCCTTGGGGCGGCCGGTCGTGCCGGACGTGTAGATCAGGGTGGCGAGCTGGTCCGGCCCGATGGCCCCGACCGCGGAGTCGACCGCGTCCGGATGCTCCTGGAGGTGCGCCGTGCCACGCTTCTCCAGCTCGGCGAGGGTCAGCACGTCCAGCCCGTCGACCCGGGGCAGGTCCGCCTCCGGGTCGAAGACGATCACGGTGCCGAGCCCGGGCAGGTCCTCCGTGCGGCCGGCCACCTTGACCAGTTGCTCGACGTTCTCGACGAAGATCGCCCGGCTGCCGGAGTCGGCGAGGATGTACGCCGTCTCCTCGGCGTTGGTGCTCGGGTAGACGGCGGTCGCGGCGACGCCGGCGCACATCATGCCGAGGTCGGCGAGGATCCACTCGATCCGTGTCGAGGAGGAGATGGCCACGCGCTCCTCCGGCCGCAGCCCGAGGGTGAGCAGACCGGCCGCGATCGCCTTCACGCGCTCGGCGGTCTGGGCCCAGGTCAGCGAGCGCCACTCCTCGGCGCCGTCGGCGGCGTGCTCGGCCGCCACGGGGTAGCGATAGGCCTCGCGGTCGGGCGTGGCCTCGACCCGTGAGAGGAAGATGTGCGCCACCGACCGCGGGCGGCTTTCAAGAAGGTGCTGCGCGGAACTCATCTCAACCCCCCGGGACCGGACCGCCCGTCAACGATTGATTGACCGGCCGGTAACTTGCGAGCTGTGGTGAGGCTAGGCGGAAACGCTCCGGTGCGTAAGGGAGCGGGCGAAGAAAGGTACGGCGTCAGCGGGCATTCGGGGAGGCGGAGGAGCCGGGGGGCTCGGGGGACTCGGGGGGCTTGGAGGAGTCGGGGGCTCGGAGGCGTTGGGGGCGGCTCGGAGGAGCCGGGGGCTCGGGGGGGGAATCCGGCGGCGGCTCGGGCCGCGGGGCGCCCGCCCCGTCCCCCGGAGGCCCGTAGCGCACGGCCGCCGGTGGTGCACGGGCCGTCGCCATCCGGAGCGGTCCCGCGGGATCGAACTTACGATGGGCGGGAGCCGGCGTCGGCAGTCCGCCGTGCCGGCCGTCCGAGGCGAGCAGGGCGGAGGCGCATGGCACAGGTCACCGACGCGGCACGGACCGTCATCCTGACGGTGGACGACGACCCGGGAGTGTCCCGTGCCATCGCCCGCGACCTGCGGCGCCGCTACGGCGGCGGCTACCGTATCGTGCGCGCCGAATCCGGCGAGTCCGCTCTCGAAGCGCTCCGTGAGCTGAAGCTGCGGGGCGATCTCGTCGCCGTGATCCTCGCCGACTACCGCATGCCGCAGATGAACGGCATCGAGTTCCTCGAACAGGCCCTCGGCGTGTACCCGGGGGCCCGGCGCGTCCTGCTGACCGCGTACGCCGACACCGGCGCCGCCATCGACGCGATCAACGTCGTGGACCTCGACCACTACCTGCTCAAGCCCTGGGACCCGCCGGAGGAGAAGCTCTACCCCGTCGTGGACGACCTCCTGACGGCCTGGCGCGCCAGCGACTACCGCCCGGTGCCCGCGACCAAGGTGGTCGGTCACCGATGGTCGGCGCGGTCCTCGTACGTACGCGAGTTCCTGGCCCGCAACCAGGTGCCGTACCGCTGGTACTCCTCCGACGAGCCCGAGGGCCGGCGCCTCCTCGACGCGGCCGGCGCCGACGGCCGGCGGCTGCCCCTGGTGATCACGCCGGACGGCACGGTACTCGTCGAGCCGGACGCGCCCGAGCTGGCCGCCCGGGTCGGGCTCGCGACGACCCCGGCCGCCGACTTCTACGACCTCGTCGTCATCGGCGGCGGCCCGGCCGGACTCGGTTCGGCGGTGTACGGGGCCTCCGAGGGGCTGCGGACCGTGCTGGTCGAGCGTTCGGCGACCGGCGGACAGGCCGGTCAGAGCTCCCGGATCGAGAACTACCTCGGCTTCCCGGACGGCGTCTCCGGCGGGCAGCTCACCGAACGCGCCCGCCGCCAGGCCACCCGCTTCGGTGCCGAGATCCTGACCGCACGCGAGGTCACGGGTCTGGAGGTGAACGGCGCGGCCCGCGTCGTCCGTTTCTCGGACGGCACGGAGGTCGCCGCCCACAGCGTCATCCTCGCGACCGGGGTGTCCTACCGGCAGCTCGTGGCACCGGGCTGCGAGGACCTGACCGGACGCGGTGTCTACTACGGCTCCTCCCTCACCGAGGCGTCCTCCTGCGAGGACCAGGACGTGTACATCGTCGGCGGCGCGAACTCCGCCGGTCAGGCCGCGGTGTTCCTCGCGCGGGGCGCGAAGTCGGTGACGCTCCTCGTGCGCGGGGAGTCGCTGGCGGCGTCGATGTCGTACTACCTGATCCAGCAGATCGATGAGGCGCCGAACATCACCGTGCGGCCCCGGACGGTCGTCGACTCGGCGCACGGCGAGGAGCACCTGGAACGGCTGACCCTGCGTGATGCCGCGACCGGCGCGACCGAAGTCGTGGACGCCCAGTGGATGTTCGTCTTCATCGGGGCGGCCCCGCTGACCGACTGGCTCGACGGGACGGTGCTGCGCGACGAGCACGGGTTCATCCTGGCCGGGCCCGACCTCACGCCGGACGGGCGGCCGCCGGCCGAGTGGGCCCTCGACCGGCCGCCGTACCACCTGGAGACGAACGTCCCGGGTGTGTTCGTGGCGGGCGACGCGCGCGCCCAGTCCGCGAAGCGCGTCGCCTCGGCCGTGGGCGAGGGCGCCATGGCCGTGATGCTCGTCCACCGGTATCTGGAGCAGTCATGAGCGGACAGGACAGGGGCGCGCAGGGCATGGGCGGGCAGGGCATGGACGGCGCGGGCGGCTCGGACGCGGGCGGCGAGGTCATGCCCTGCGACCGGCACGAGATCGGCTCGTTGTTCCTGTTCGAGAAGCTCTCCCCCGAGCAGCTCTCCCGGCTGTGCGCCGAGGGACGGGTGGAACGGTTCGGGCCGGGGCCCGTCTACACCGAGGGCGACCCGGCCACCTGCTTCTACGTGATGATCGAGGGAACCGTCGTCCTGTACCGCCGGGTCGGCGGCGACGACGTGGAGGTGAGCCGCACCTCGCAGCGCGGCGTGTACGCGGGGGCCATGCAGGCGTACCTGGGCGACCGCGTGCCCCAGACGTACAACAACTCCATGCGCGTGACCGAGCCCACCCGGTTCTTCGTCATGCCCGCGCAGTCGTTCGCGGACATCATGGCCGAGTGGTTCCCGATGGCGGTGCACCTCCTCGAAGGGCTGTTCTTCGGCTCCAAGAACACCCAGCGCGCCATCGGTCAGCGCGAACGGCTCCTCGCGCTCGGCTCGTTGTCCGCCGGACTCACCCACGAGCTGAACAACCCCGCCGCGGCGGCCGTCCGGGCGACGGCGTCGCTCCGGGAGCGGGTCGGCAAGATGCGGCACAAGCTGTCCGTCATCGCCAAGGGGCCCTACTCCCGGGAGGCGCTCGCCGACCTCATCGAGATCCAGGAGCGCACCGCGGAGCGGGTCGCCAAGGCGCCGGTGCTGAGCCCGCTGGAGGCGGCCGACCGGGAGGACGAGCTCGCCGACTGGCTGGAGGACCACGGCATCCCGGAGGGCTGGCGCATCGCGCCCACCTTCGTCCAGGCCGGTCTGGACACGGACTGGCTGGAGCAGGTGGCGGCGACCGTGGCCGACGACGTGCTGCCCGGGGCCGTCGGCTGGCTCAACTACACGGTCGAGACGGAGCTGTTGATGGACGAGATCGACGACTCCACCAACCGCATCTCCCACCTGGTGGACGCGGCCAAGCAGTACGCGCAGCTGGACCGCGCCCCGCACCGCGAGGTCGACGTCCACGAACTGCTCGACAGCACGCTCCTGATGCTGTCCGGCAAGATCGGCAACCGGGTGCGCGTCGTCAAGGACTACGACCGTTCCCTCCCCGACGTGCCCGCCTATCCGGCGGAGCTGAACCAGGTGTGGACCAACCTCATCGACAACGCGGTGTCCGCCATCGGGAGCGACGGCGGCGACGGCACCCTGACGGTCCGCACGGCCCGGGAGGGCGACCGGCTGCTCGTGGAGTTCCGCGACACGGGCCCCGGCGTCCCCGAGGAGATCCGCAGCCGCATCTTCGACCCCTTCTTCACGACCAAGCCGGTCGGCGAGGGCACCGGTCTCGGCCTCGACATCTCCTGGCGGATCGTCGTGAGCAAGCACCACGGAAGCCTCCAGGTCGAGTCCGTCCCGGGCGACACCCGGTTCCAGGTACTGCTGCCCCTGACCGCCGCCGACCCTACGGATACCCCTGACACCACTGACACCGCGGAGGAGCGCTCATGACCGAGATCGAGGGAATCGACCCGAGCGTCCCGCCCGCCGGCCCCGGCTGCGGGGACTGCGACGCGGTGGGCGGCTGGTGGTTCCACCTTCGGCGCTGCGCCCAGTGCGGGCACATCGGCTGCTGCGACTCCTCCCCGGCCCAGCACGCCACCGCGCACTGGAAGTCCACCGGGCATCCCCTCGTCCAGAGCTTCGAGCCGGGCGAGAGCTGGTTCTGGAACTACGCCACCGACGACCTGTACGACGCGGGTCCCGCCCTGGCCCCGCCGGACGGCCACCCCGCCGGCCAGCCGGCCCCCGGCCCGGCCGACCGCGTCCCGCAGGACTGGCGGCAACACCTCCACCGATGAAGGCCGCCGAAGTGCGGTCGTCGCGTTCCGGCATGCGGTCAGGGGTGTGCGGTAGGCCCTCGTCCGCCTAAGGTGGCCGTGCAGCTGGTTCGCCCCGTCCGCCAGGCGGGATGCGTCGTAAGAGGGAACCCGGTGGGAATCCGGGACTGCCCCGCAGCGGTGAGCGGGAACGACCGCCGTCATACGCACTGGGCCCGGACGGGTCTGGGAAGCGACGGCCAGTAGGTGCCCTCCGGTCGATCCGGAGAGCGTGCCCGCGAGTCCGAAGACCTGCCCGTTGCCCGCGCGCGGACGATTCCGTGTGCGGAGATCCCGGTGACCTCGTGGGCGGGTCGGCGCGCATATCGAGCGGCACGTGCGGCTTCCCGCGTCGTGGTCCGCCGGTCTGTCCGTTCCTTCGCGTCCGCGTCCCGTCTCCGGGGCGCTCAGGACACATCTCGCGAAGGAGAGTTCCGTGACACCGAAGCCCGCGGCCGCGGCAGTACGAGCCACCGTGTACGGGTACCCCCGCCAGGGGGAGAACCGTGAGCTGAAGAAGGCCGTCGAGGGGTACTGGAAGGGCCGTGTCGACGCCGGCGCGCTCCGGGAGACCGCGGCCGAGCTGCGCCGGTCGAACTGGCGGCAGCTGACCGAGGCCGGTCTCCACGAGGTGCCGACCGGTGACTTCTCGTACTACGACCACGTCCTGGACACCAGCGTGATGGTCGGCGCCGTCCCCGACCGGCACCGTGCGGCCGTCGAGACGGACGCGCTCGACGGGTACTTCGCGATGGCCCGCGGCACCCAGGACGTCGCGCCGCTGGAGATGACCAAGTGGTTCGACACCAACTACCACTACCTGGTGCCCGAGCTGGGACCCGACACCGTGTTCACCGCCGACTCCCGCAAGCAGGTCGCCGAGCTGAAGGAGGCCCTCGCGCTCGGCCATGCCGCCCGGCCGGTGCTCGTCGGCCCCGTCACCTACCTGCTGCTCGCCAAGCCCGCGCAGGGCGCGGCTCCGGACTTCGAGCCGCTGACCCTGCTGGACCGTCTGCTGCCGGTGTACGCGGAGGTGCTCGCCGATCTCCGCGCGGCCGGGGCCGCCTGGGTGCAGCTGGACGAGCCCGCGCTGGTGCAGGACCGGACACCGGCGGAGCTCGACGCCGTCGCCCGCGCCTACCGTCGACTGGGCGGCGCCACCGACCGACCGAAGCTGCTCGTCGCCTCCTACTTCGGGCGGCTCGGGGACGCCCTGGGCGTGCTGGCCAAGGCGCCGGTCGAAGGGCTCGCCCTCGACTTCACGGACTCGGGCGCCGCCAACCTGGACGACCTCGCCGGCGTCGGCGGGCTGCCCGGCAAGCGCCTGGTGGCGGGTGTCGTCAATGGACGCAACGTCTGGATCAACGACTACCAGAAGTCCCTGGGGACCCTCGGTACCCTCCTCGGGCTCGCCGATCGGGTGGACGTCGCCGCCTCCTGCTCCCTGTTGCACGTGCCGATCGACGCCGCCGCCGAGCGGGAGATCGATCCGCAGATCGCCCGCTGGCTCGCGTTCGCCCGCCAGAAGACCGCGGAGATCGCCGTCCTGGCGCGCGGGCTCGCCCAGGGCACGGACGCCGTCGCGGCCGAACTCGCCGCGAACCGCGCCGATCTGGCGTCCCGAGCCGGGTCCGCGCTCACCCGGGACCCCGCCGTGCGGGCCCGTGCCGCCGCCATCACCGACGCCGACGGGCGGCGCTCGCAGCCGTACCCGGTACGGACCGTGGCCCAGCGGGCCCAGCTGGGCCTTCCGCTGCTGCCGACGACGACCATCGGTTCGTTCCCGCAGACGGGCGAGCTGCGCGTCGCGCGGGCCGATCTGCGGGCCGGCCGGATCGACGCCGCCGGTTACGAGGAGCGGATCAAGGACGAGATCCGCGAGGTCCTCTCCTTCCAGGAGAAGACGGGGATCGACGTCCTGGTGCACGGCGAGCCCGAACGCAACGACATGGTGCAGTACTTCGCCGAGCAGCTCACCGGCTATCTGGCCACCGAGCACGGCTGGGTCCAGTCCTACGGCACCCGCTACGTGCGGCCGCCGGTCCTGGCCGGGGACATCTCCCGCCCCGAGCCGATGACCGTGCGCTGGACGACGTACGCACAGGCGCAGACGTCGAAACCGGTCAAGGGCATGCTGACCGGTCCGGTGACCATGCTCGCCTGGTCCTTCGTACGGGACGACCAGCCGCTCGGGGACACCGCGCGGCAGGTGGCGCTCGCGCTGCGCGACGAGGTGAACGACCTGGAGGCGGCCGGGACTTCGGTGATCCAGGTCGACGAACCCGCGCTGCGCGAGACGCTTCCGCTGCGCACCGCCGAGCACGCCGCCTATCTGGCCTGGGCGACCGAGTCCTTCCGCCTCACCACCAGCGGCGTGCGGCCGGACACCCAGATCCACACCCACATGTGCTACGCCGAGTTCGGGGACATCGTCCGGGCCATCGACGACCTCGACGCGGACGTCATCAGCCTGGAGGCGGCCCGCTCCCACATGCAGGTCGCCGACGAACTCGCCGAGCACGGCTACCCCCGCGAGGCCGGACCCGGCGTCTGGGACATCCACTCCCCGCGCGTCCCGAGCGCCGGGGAGGCGGCCGCCCTTCTCCGCAAGGGACTTGAGGCCATCCCCGCCGAGCGCCTCTGGGTCAACCCCGACTGCGGGCTGAAGACCCGCGGCTGGCCGGAGACCCGGGCCTCGCTGGAGAACCTCGTCGCGGCCGCCCGTGAGGTGCGCGCGGAACTGGCCTCCGGGAGGCCCTGATCCCGTGGGTCCGGGCCGGGCGCCGTCGGCGCCCGGCCCGGGCACGGGGCCGTCCGTCAGCGGTGGGTGAAGTCCGGGCGCCGCTTGTCCACGAAGGCGGACATGCCCTCCTTCTGGTCGGCGGTCGCGAACACCGCGTGGAACAGCCGGCGTTCGAAGCGGACGCCCTCGGCCAAGGTGGTCTCGAAGGCGCGGTCGACGGCCTCCTTGGCCATCATGGCGACCGGCTTCGACATCCCGGCGACGGTCTCGGCGACAGCGAGGGCCTCGGAGAGGAGCGCGTCGGCCGGGACGACCCGGGACACCAGACCGGCCCGTTCGGCCTCGACGGCGTCCATGGTGCGGCCCGTCAGGCAGAGTTCCATGGCCTTGGCCTTGCCGACGGCTCGGGTGAGCCGCTGGGATCCGCCGATGCCCGGGATCACGCCCAGCTTGATCTCGGGCTGGCCGAAGACGGCCGTGTCGGAGGCGAGGAGGATGTCGCAGAGCATCGCCAGCTCGCAGCCGCCACCCAGGGCGTAGCCGGAGACGGCCGCGACGGTGGGGGTACGGAGGTTGCCGAGCCGGTCCCAGGCGGTGAACCAGTCGGTGAGGTACATGTCCATGTACCCCTGGGGCTGCATCTCCTTGATGTCCGCTCCGGCCGCGAAGGCCTTCGGGGAGCCGGTGAGGACGATGCAGCCGATGTCCGGGTCGCGGTCGAGCGCCTCGGTGGCGGCCACGACCTCGTGCATGACCTGGAGGTTGAGGGCGTTGAGCGCCTTCGGCCGGTTGAGGGTGAGCAGCGCGGTGCGGCCGCCCGTACGCTCGACGGTGATCGTCTCGTGGTCGGTGCCGGTCATGCGGTGGTCGTTCCCTTCGGTGCGTCCGCGGCCGTGTCGCGGAGGACGTGGACGATGCCGGAGAAGTCCTGGGCCGCGCCGTCGCCCGCCGCGAAGGCGGCGTACAGCTCGGCGGCGCGCGGGCCGAGCCCGGCGTCGATGCCGGCGGTGCGCAGGGCGTCGGCGGCGAGTCGGAGGTCCTTGGCCATGAGCGGGGCCGCGAACCCCGGGCGGTAGTCCCGGTTGGCCGGGCTCGCCGGAACGGGCCCGGGGACGGGGCAGTTGGCGGTGAGCGCCCAGCACTGGCCGGAGGCGGTGGAGGCGACGTCGTAGAGGGCCTGGTGCGAGAGGCCGAGGCTCTCGCCGAGGACGAAGGCCTCGCTGACGGCGATCATCGAGATGCCGAGGATCATGTTGTTGCAGATCTTGGCGGCCTGGCCGGCGCCCGCGCCTCCGCAGTGGACGGCCCTCCTGCCCATGACGGCCAGCATCGGTTCCGCCCGGGCGAACTCCGCCTCTCCCCCGCCGGCCATGAAGGTGAGGGTGGCGGACTCGGCGCCCACCACTCCGCCGGAGACGGGGGCGTCCAGGGCGATGTGTCCGGCGGCGGTGGCCGCCTCGTGGGCGGCGCGCGCGTCGGCGACGTCGATGGTGGAGCAGTCGATGAACAGCGTGCCGGGCTTCGCGGCCGCGAGGAGGCCCTGGTCGCGGTAGAGGGCGAGGACGTGGCGCCCCGTGGGCAGCATGGTGATGACGACGTCCGCCTCGCCGGCGGCCGCGGCGGCGGACTGCGCCGTCTCCACACCCGTCGAGGAGGCTGTGGTCATCGCCTCGGGGACGAGGTCGAAGCCGAGGACGCGGTGGCCGGCGGCGGCCAGGTTGGCGGCCATCGGGCCGCCCATGCGGCCGAGGCCGACGAAGGCGATGACGGGGGTCACCAGGGCACCTCCTGGAACGAGTCGGTGACGGCGGGGAGCCGCAGTTCGCGGTCGGCGCCGAGCGGGGCGAAGTACCGCGCCACGTCCTCTCCGGTGACGTCGGCGAGGGCGGCGGGCGACCAGCGGGGATCGCGGTCCTTGTCGATGACCTGGGCCCGGATGCCCTCGGCCAGGTCGGGCGAGGTGAGCGCCGCGCACGAGACCCGGTACTCCTGTTCGAGGACCCGTTCCAGCGGGCCGAGCCCGCGGGCCCGCCGCAAGGCGGTCAGGGTGACCTTGAGGGAGGTCGGGGACTTGGCTGCCAGCGTGGCGGCGGCCTCCTCGGCGGCCGGCACGCCGCTCGTGAGGAGCCGGTCCACGATCTGCTCGACCGTGTCGGCGGCGTAGCAGTGGTCGATCCACTCTCGGTGGGAGGCCAGTCGCCCGGGCGGCGCCTGCTCGACGTGTGCCGCCAGGGCGTCGTGCACGGAGGTCCGCGCGAGCGCCGCCGTCAACCGGTCGAGCCGCTCGGACGGTACGTAGTGGTCGGCGATGCCGCAGAGCAGGGCGTCGGCGGCGCCGACGGCCGAGCCGGTCAGGGCCAGGTGGGTGCCCAGTTCGCCGGGCGCCAGCGCGAGGAGGTAGGTGCCGCCGACGTCGGGGACGAAGCCGATTCCCGTCTCGGGCATGGCGACGCGGGAACGTTCGGTGACGATCCGTACGGTGCCGTGGGCGGAGACGCCGACGCCCCCGCCCATGACGATGCCGTCCATGAGGGCCACGTACGGCTTGGGGTAGCGGGCGATCAGGGCGTTGAGCCGGTATTCGTCCCGCCAGAACTCGGCGGACTCGGTGCCGCCCACCCGGGCGTCCTCGTAGATGGCGCGGATGTCGCCGCCCGCGCACAGTCCGCGTTCCCCGGCCCCGGAGATCACGACCGTCTCGACGGCGGGGTCGTCCCGCCAGGCGGTGAGGGCCTGCTCGATCCTCCGCACCATGCCGTGGCTGAGCGCGTTCAGGGCCTTGGGGCGATTGAGGATCAGCCGGCCGGTGCGCCCCTCGACGCGGACGACGACCTCTTCGTCGCCGGTCGTGTGGTCGCCCGTCGTGTGGTCGCCGGTCATCGCAGGTGCTCCGTCAGGCCGCGGGCGACGATGACGTTCATGATCTCGTTGGTTCCTTCCAGGATCCGGTGGACCCGCAGGTCCCGGACGATCTTCTCGATGCCGTACTCGCTCAAGTAGCCGTATCCACCGTGGAGTTGCAGCGCCCGGTCGGCGACCGAGAACCCGGTGTCGGTGGCGAACCTCTTGGCCATGGCGCAGAGTTGGGCCGCCTGCGGGTCACCCAGGTCCAGGGCCTCGGCGGCCTGCCGTACCAGCGCGCGGGCGGCCGTGAGTTCGGTGGCCATGTCGGCCAGCCGGAACTGCAGGGCCTGGGCGTCGAGCAGTCGCGCGCCGAAGGCCTCGCGGTCGGCGAGGTGGGTGAGGCTGCGGTCGAGGGCGCTCCGGGCGCCGCCGAGGGAGCAGGCGGCGATGCCGAGACGGCCGCCGTTGAGACCGTGCATGGCGATGCGGAAGCCTTCGCCCTCGGCGCCGAGGCGCCGGTCGGCGGGGATCCGCACGCCGTCGAGGACCACCTGGCGGGTGGGCTGGGCGTTCCATCCCATCTTGCGTTCGTCGGCGCCGAAGGAGACTCCGGGGTCGTCGCGCTCGACGACGAAGGCGGAGATCCCGCGGGGGCCGTCCCCACCGGTGCGGGCGAGGACGAGGTACACGTCGGAGACCCCGGCGCCGGAGATGAACTGCTTCACTCCGGTCAGGACGTAGTGCCCGCCGTCCCGTTCGGCGCGGGACCGCAGCGCGGCGGCGTCCGAGCCGGCGCCGGGTTCGGTGAGGCAGTAGCTGCCCAGGGTCTCGGCGGAGCAGAGGCCGGGCAGCCACCGGGCACGCTGGGCGGGGTCTCCGTACCGGTCGATCATCCAGGCGACCATGTTGTGGATGGAGAGGTAGCCGGCGATGGAGGGGCAGCCGGTCGCCAGGGTCTCGAAGACGAGGACGCCGTCGGCCCGGGTGAGTCCGGAGCCGCCGTGCTCCTCCCGTACGTAGACGCCGCCGAGGCCGAGTGCGGCGGCCCTGCGGATGACGTCGACGGGGAAGTGTTTGTCCTGGTCCCAGGCCACGGCGTGCGGGGCGAGTTGCTCCTGTGCGAAGTCCAGGGTGACTTCGGCGAGGGCGAGCTGGTCCTCGGTGAGGGTGGTCACGGCGCTCATCCCATCGTCGGGATGGTGAAGCTCGCGCCTTCCTTGACCCCGGAGGGCCAGCGCGAGGTGACGGTCTTGGTCCGGGTGTAGAAGCGGATGGAGTCGGGGCCGTGCTGGTTCAGGTCGCCGAAGCCGGAGCGCTTCCAGCCGCCGAAGGTGTGGTAGGCGACGGGGACCGGGATGGGGACGTTCACGCCGACCATGCCGGTGTTGACGCGGCGGGTGAAGTCGCGGGCGGTGTCGCCGTCCCGGGTGAAGATCGCCACGCCGTTGCCGTACGGGTGCTCGCTGGGCAGCCGCAGGGCCTCCTCGTAGTCCGCGGCCCGTACGACGCACAGGACGGGGCCGAAGATCTCCTCCTGGTGGATCCTCATCGAGGGGGTGACCCGGTCGAACAGCGAGGGTCCGGCGAAGAATCCGTCCTCGTGACCGGGGAGAGTGAACTCCCGTCCGTCTACGACGAGTTCGGCTCCCTCGGCGACGCCGATGCCGACGTAGCGGTTCACCCGGTGGAGGGCGTCGCGGCTCACGAGGGGACCGAAGTCCGCGTCCGGGTCGTCGGAGGTGCCGATCCGCAGGCCCGCGATGCGCTCCTTCAGCTTCGCGACGAGCGCGTCGGCGGTCTCCTCCCCCACCGGGACGGCGACGGAGATGGCCATGCAGCGCTCGCCGGCGGACCCGTAGCCGGCGCCGATCAGCGCGTCGGCGGCCTGGTCGAGGTCGGCGTCGGGCATCACGATCATGTGGTTCTTGGCGCCGCCGAAGCACTGGGCGCGTTTGCCGTGCGCGGCGGCGGTGGCGTAGATGTGCGCCGCGATCGGGGTGGAGCCGACGAAGCCGAGGGCCTGGACGCGGGGGTCTTCGATGAGGGTGTCGACGGCTTCCTTGCCGCCGTTGACGACGTTGAGCACGCCGGGCGGGAGCCCGGCCTCCAGGAACAGCTCGGCGAGCCGCAGGGGTACGGAGGGGTCACGCTCGGACGGCTTGAGGATGAACGCGTTCCCGCAGGCCAGGGCCGGTGCGGCCTTCCACAGCGGGATCATCGCGGGGAAGTTGAAGGGGGTGATCCCGGCGACGACTCCCAGTGGGCTGCGGAGCGAGTGCACGTCGATGCCGGTGCCTGCGTTGTCGGTGAACTCCCCCTTGAGGAGGTGCGGGATCCCGGCGGCGAACTCGACCACCTCCAGGCCGCGTTGAAGATCGCCGTGGGCGTCGGCGACGGTCTTGCCGTGTTCGGCGGAGAGCAGCCGGGCCAGGGAGTCCCTTTCGCCCTCGACGAGTTGGAGGAAGCGCAGCAGGACGCGTGCGCGTCGCTGCGGATTCCACCGGCCCCACTCCTGCTGGGCCGTCTCGGCGTCGGCGATCGCCGCCTCGGTGTCGACGCGTCCGGCCAGGGGGACCCTGGCCTGGACCGCGCCGGTGTTGGGGTCGTACACGTCGGCGAAGAGACCGGAGGTGCCGGTGGTGTGCTTTCCGCCGATGAAATGGGTGAGTTCGCGGACCATCGAAGCCTGCTCTCGTCAGGTGAGGATCCGAGGAGGGCGCGGCGAGGAGAGCGAGCACGGCACCGATCGGGGTGCGCGCACGCGGGTCCTCCCGCGGGACAGGGGGAGGCGAGGACGCCTCCGTCGAGTCACGAACGCGAGGACAGGGCCTCGGGGTTCGGGTACTCCGCCGGATCACCTGGGCCGTGGTCACGTACCGGTGCCATGCGTGTCTGCTCCATCCTCGTGGACAACACGGAACACCCCACGGCCGGTATCCTGACTCCCGGATCAGCGCGCGCTCTCCGGCCTTCCCGACGGATGGATTCCGTCAGTGGCCTCATCTGCTGAAGAGCACACTCCCCGGTCACAGTGGCGGGACCGCGCCGGATTCACACCGGCTTCCCTGCACCGCGGGCTTGTCCACGAACATATAGTTGGACGTCCTAGTAAGTCCACCCCCCACCCCGGGGGGGCGGGCGTCTCAGTCGACGACGCGCAGCCTGGTGACGCTCAGGTCGAGCGCCCCGCGGACATGGCCGTTCGGTGCGCTCGCGGTCCGCTGGAGGAAGCGCACGACCTCGGCTGTGATGACCTCGCCCGGCAGGACGTTGGGGATGCCGGGCGGGTACGCGGCCAGCGTGTCCGCGGAGATCCGTCCGACGGCCCGCTCCGCGGGCAGCACCCGGGTCGGGCTCAGAAACGCCTCGCGGGCCGTGAGCTTCGCGGGGCCGGGTACGGGCAGGTGCGGCACGGCCGCCGGGTCGGTGCCGGATCCGGTGAGCGGCGACGGCAGGGTGTGCAGGGCTTCGAGGAACCGGTCCGTGTCGGGGACGAAGCCCGCGCCGATCACGGCGACGATCGCCGCGTCGGTCGCCACCTCGACCATCACCCGGTGGTCCCGGAAGAGCAGCCGCCTGGCCTCGTGGCCCGTGATCCCGCCGGCGCGGGTGTCGAGGGCGATCCGCAGCGGATCGAAGCCGACGATGTCGGGGAAGGCGGGGAAGCCGTCACTCACCACCCTGAACCGGCCGAGCGCCCGCACGACGCCCCGGACCTCGTCGGCGGCCTCGACCGACGCCGCCGTCGCCACGGCGTCGGTGACCAGGCTCCTGCGCGCGAGATCCAGGGACGCGGTCAGCAGCGCACTGGCCGAGGTGGACTGCACCAGCCGGAACGCCCGGTCCACCAGCGCTTCGAGCCGGTCCGCGAACGGGCCTTCCGCCACGTGCAGCATCGCCGACTGCGTCAGGCTGCCCGCGAGCTTGTGCGTACTGGACGTCACCAGGTCCGCGCCCAGGGAGAGCGCGCCCGCGGGAAGCGCGGGGTGGAAGCCGAAGTGGGATCCCCATGCCTCGTCGACGATCAGGGGGACTCCGGCGGCATGGGCGGTGTCCGCGAGGGCGCGCACGTCGGCGACCGCGCCGAAGTAGCTCGGGGAGACGATGTACACGGCGGCCGCGTCGGGCGTCCGCTCCAGTGCCGCCGCCACGTCCGCGGCGGTCACGCCGTGGGCGATGCCCTGCTCGCGGTCGACCGAAGGCTGGACGAAGACCGCGTCCATGCCCGAGAGCACGAGCCCGTCGATCACGCTGGAGTGCACGCTGCGCTGCACGACGAGCGTGCGGCCCAGCGAGGGGGCCACCATCGAGGCGATCTGGTTGCCCTGCGACGCGCCGTTGGTCAGGAACCAGGTGCGCCGGGCGCCCCAGGCTTCCGCGGCGAGCGCGAGCGCCTTGTCGAGCGGGGTGTCCGCGCCGAGGTCGATGCCGTCGAGCAGCGGCGGGAAGTCCAGGGCCGTGACCCGCGAGCCGAAGAACCCGGCGAGGTCCGATCCTGGGGCGGCGGCATGGCCGGGGACGTTCAGCCTGAGCCAGTCCCGTGCGGCATGGGCGAGCACCGCCTCCGCGAAGGGGGCGGACAGCTGGCCGGAGCCGGGATCGGTGGGGATCGGGGTGCGGTGATCGGTCGTTCGCGTGTTCACCCCGGGAGCGTGACAGTCCTCAAGCCATTGAGGAACGGTGGACTTTTCGTGGACCCTCCATAGGATCTCTATATGCTCGACGTGAGACATCTCCAGGTACTCCGCTCCATCGCCCAGGAGGGATCACTGGCCGCCGCCGGCCGTGCGCTGCACTACAGCCAGCCGACGATCACCCACCACCTGGCCTCCCTGGAAGCGCACTTCGACGCCCGGCTCGTCCAGCGCGGACCGCGAGGCGCCACCCTGACCGAGCTCGGCGAGACCCTGCTGCCGCACGCCGAGGCCGTGCTCGAACGCCTCCGCCATGCCGAGCTCGAGGTGCGCAACCTCGCCGAGCGCGGCATGCGCACCATCCACATCGGCACGTTTCCGACGGCCGGAGCCCTGCTGCTCGCGCCGGCGGTCAAGCGCCTCCATCGGCAGGGCGTCCACATCTCGCTCACCGAAGGCGAACTCCCCCTGCTCCTGCGCGCGTTGCGCGCCGGGGAGCTCCAGGCCGCCCTTGTCTTCTCCCAGCCCGGCGACCGCCTCGACCTGGAGGAGGAGGTCGAGGTCCATCCGCTCCTGTCCGATCCCCTCCTCCTGGTCATGCCGGAGGACCACCCGTGCGCCTCGCTGGACCGGGTCCCGCTCGCCGATCTGCGCGACGCGGCGTGGGTGGGCGCCGCCGACCCGCACGACCCGTGCGATCGTGTACTGGCGTGGGCCTGCGGCCAGGAGGGGTTCGAGCCGCTGCATGCGCTGCGTACCGACGACTACGCGGTGGTCCAGGGCCTGGTGGCCGCCGGGACGGGTGTGGCGCTCATCCCCCGGCTCGCGCTGGGAGCACCGCGCCCCGACCTGGCCGTACGCCCGCCGGCCGGACCGGCCCTGGCGCGGGAGATCAGCGTCGCCGTCCCGCGTTCGGCGTCGAACCAGGCCGCCCAGGAGCTGGTCTCGGCGCTGCGGGAGCAGGCCGCGCTGATCGCGGGACGCTGGGCGCAGTGACGCAGTGAGGGGATGACGCGGTGACGTGGTGACGCGGTGAGGGGATGACGCGGTGACGCGGTGACGCCGGCGCACATGGCGGTGAAGCGGACGACCACTTCGTCTCCCGGGCGAGCGAGCCGGACACCACCCACGGCGGTTCCCTGCGTAGAGTACGGCCGGGCGCGGTGAGATCAGATGGAGTTCGTATGACCGCGATCAGCCTTGAGCACGCCACCGTCCCCGCCGACACGGGCGAGGTGACCCTCCTCATAGCCCGCCGGGTGGAGCCCGGCTACGAAGCGGCCTTCGAGCTGTGGGCCCGGGGCATCCTCGACAGCGCGGCCGCCTTCCCGGGGCACCTCGGATACGGCCTCTTCCGCTCCTCCGGCGGCGACGCCCCGTGGTTCCTCGTTCACCGCTTCCGGGACGAGGCGGCGTGCCGGGCCTGGCAGGAGTCCCCGGAGCGGGCAGCCTGGTTCGCCGGCTGCGAGGGGCATCACCACACGGAGATCGCCCGGCGCACGCTGACCGGCATGGAGACCTGGTTCGCCAAGCCGGGCTCGACGCGGCCGGCCCCGCCCCGGTGGAAGATGGCGATCAGCGCGACCCTGGCGATCTACCCGATCTCGCTCCTGGGCAGCCTCCTCCTCATCCCCCGGCTGACCGGTCTCCCCCTCCTGCTCAGCAGCGCGATCGTCGCCTGTGTGTTCAACGTGCTCATGACCTACGTCGCGATGCCCGCCGTGAGCAGGCTGCTGCGCGGCTGGCTCACGCCGTAGCCCGCCGGGGCGGCTCCCCGCTTCGGGGGCGGTGAGCCGGGCGCCCGCGGACCGGCCCATCCGGGGCCCATTCGTCATCTAAAATTCAGGGCGGCCTCAGGACCGCGGCTCGTCGCTGCGCGCGGCGGCCGCGGAACGGTCAGGCCGGTCCGGGACAGCGGCCCCCCGGGGCCTCGGTCCGGACGGGACCACATGACGCTGATCACAAAGATCCCAGGGAATCGGGTGACCGCCGGCGTGCGTCTCATTGGTGCGGGTTTCCCAGCTCACCCGGCTCACCCGCCCACGCTAGAGAAGACCCCCAGGGAGAAGTGAGGTATGTCCGTGATCTGCGTCGGCGGCATGATCGGAATCGGCAAGACGAGCGTGGCCGAGCTGATCGCCAAGGAGCTGGGCAGCGACGTCTTCTACGAGAGCGTGGAGGACAACCCGATCCTGCCCCTCTTCTACACGGCGAGCCCCGAGGAGATCCAGGCGAAGCGGTACCCCTTCCTCCTCCAGCTGTACTTCCTCCAGACGCGCTTCGCCGCGATCAAGGAGGCGTACAAGCGGGGGGACAACGTCCTCGACCGGTCCATCTACGAGGACTGGTACTTCGCCAAGGTCAATCACGACCTGGGACGGATCAGCTCCCTCGAGATGCAGGTCTACGAGGGGCTGCTCGACGAGATGATGCGTGAGATCGACGGCCTGCCCTACCGCAAGGCTCCCGATCTCATGGTCTACCTCAAGGCGGACTTCGAGACCGTGCTGCACCGCATCGGGCTGCGCGGCCGCGACTTTGAACAGGACGAGAGCCTCGTCGCGTACTACCGGACCCTGTGGTCCGGCTACGACGACTGGGTGCACAAGCACTACTCGGCCAGCGACGTCCTCGTCATCGACATGAACCACACGGACATCGTCAACAACGCCGAGGACGCGGCCCGCGTGGCCCAGGAGGTCAGGAACGCGCTGACGGAGGCCACCCGGCGCGCCTG